>JANNFZ010000036.1:0-7165 GCA_031380375.1 Hyphomicrobiales bacterium | reverse complement strand
CTTGAATCGCACGGACTTGTGGACATTACCTCAGGAATGGACAAGCATGACGCCACGCGCATTCATGAACTGCTGGTCCGGCACTATCGCTACACTGACTCAGCAAAGGCCAAGACCATTCTTGACAATTGGGCGGATTATCTGCCGAAGTTTGTGAAAGTCATGCCCGTCGAATATGCGCGCGCCCTTGCTGAACTTGTGAAGGCGCAGGAATCGAGCAACGGGTTGACCGTCGGCGTCAAGCGGAGCGCTTGAGACCATGTGCTATGCGTCGACCTTGAACGGATTGTGGATGGTCACGCGGCCAATGCGCTGGTCGTGGTTCATATCCTCCGAATACAGGATATCACAGCCCGCAAGTTCAGCTGCTGCAACGATGCAAGCGTCGTATATGCCGAAATTTGTCTCGCAGAATATCTGTGCTGCACGTTCATGTGTTTCAAGCGTCAATGAGACCACAGTACAAACGTTCTTGATGGGCAGGAGTGCGCCGAAAACTTCTTGGGGCCGCATTTTGTATTTTTTGCTTCCGACATTGACGAACTCATTGAGAACCTGCGAGCTGATCACAGCCGCTCCACTTCTGATGAGCGCCAAGGCCCGCTCTGATTTCGGATCATCAATTCGGACAGCGTACAAAAGGACATTGGAGTCGAGAAAGAACTTATCGTCCACGACTGTTCGCTTCCTCGCGATCGAACTTGTAGTCCGCAGGAACTTTCACATTCTTCCGAATTTCCTCGAATCGTTCCCACATTTCGTCAAGCGTCAGTTCCCGTTCGGCAACCAACTTGCCGCTGACGGACGTAATTTTAACTTGGTCGCCCTCGGCAAAACCGAGCGTCTCAGCAACGTCTACAGGAATGCGGATCGCCAGGCTGTTTCCCCATTTCGAGACTTTCATCATACCCTCCATGGATATACATTCATGCCGATGTATATCATAAACTCATATAGGTGTCTACATGGGCAAAATCACGGGCTTTCTTGAAATCGACCGGCAGGAACGGAAATATGCCCCCGCCGCCGACCGGGTGCGCAACTACAATGAGTTCGCCATTCCATTGGGTGACGCTGCAACGAAGTCGCAAGCGGCGCGCTGCATGGACTGCGGCATTCACTATTGCCACACGGGTTGTCCGGTGAACAACCAGATCCCCGACTGGAATGACCTTGTGTACAACAATCTCTGGGAAGAGGCGTCACGCAACCTGCACTCCACCAATAATTTTCCGGAATTCACGGGCCGCGTTTGCCCGGCACCTTGTGAGGCATCCTGCACGCTCAACATTGATGAAGCGCCGGTCACCATCAAATCCATTGAATGCGCTATCGTCGACAAGGCCTGGGAACAGGGCTGGGTGAAGCCACAGGTTGCCACCGAGAAGACGGGCCAGAAAGTGGCCGTGGTGGGGTCCGGCCCATCGGGCCTTTCGGCGGCACAGCAATTGGCCAGGGCCGGGCACAGCGTTCATCTTTTTGAAAAGAACGCCAAGGCGGGCGGATTGCTGCGCTATGGCATTCCTGATTTCAAAATGGAAAAGCACCTGATTGACCGCCGTGTTACCCAGATGGAGGCGGAAGGTGTGACGTTCCATTATGGCGCGCACATCGGCGTCACCCAGGACGCCAGGCAATTGATCGATTCCTTTGACGCCGTTCTCATCTGTGCAGGCGCTGAAAAGTCGCGCGATCTCCCCGTGCCGGGCCGTGAACTTGATGGCGTGCATTTCGCCATGGATTTCCTGCCACAACAAAACCGCCGCGTGAGCAAGGAGTCACCCCTCGACAACCGGCCGATCCTCGCCAAGGACAAGCATGTGGTGGTGATCGGTGGCGGCGACACGGGCTCTGACTGTATCGGCACGTCGATCCGCCAGGGTGCGCTTTCAGTGACACAGATCGAAATCATGGCAAAGCCGCCGGACATGGAAAACAAGCCGCTGACCTGGCCCAATTGGCCGATGAAAATGCGCACCTCATCGTCGCAACAGGAAGGAGCGGAGCGCGATTTCTCGGTGTTGACGACGGCGTTTCGCGGCGAGGACGGCACGGTGAAAGCCCTGCAATGCACCCGTGCGGGTTCTGACATGAAGCCCATCCCCGGCAGTGAATTTGAACTGAAGGCCGATCTCGTGCTGCTCGCCATGGGCTTCGTGCATGCCGTTCATGACGGCATGGTGAAAAGCCTTGGCGTCAAGCTTGACGGGCGCGGCAATGTCGAAGCCAATGTGAAGGATTACAAGACCAGCGCCGACAAGCTGTTTGCGGCGGGTGACGCACGGCGCGGACAGTCACTGGTCGTGTGGGCCATCCGCGAGGGCCGTCAGGCGGCGCGCGCAGTCGATGAATATCTCATGGGCTCAACCACTCTGCCGCGCTGAAGGCTTAGGGCTGGTTCGGCACCTGTGGCACGGAATAATCATCGAAGCGGCCTTTGGGGGCTGCCGCCATAAGGCCGGTCCGGTAAAGTTTTTCAGCGTTGGAATTTCGCGCCGGGTGGATGGCATCGAGACCTGCCAGATTCTTGGGGCGTTCGGCCATGGCAATGACTTCTTTTTCAATTTCTGTTGCCTCGAAGCTCTGGGCCTCGCCGTTGCTGCCGATCTGGCCAAACACCGGCGATGTTGGGATTGGTTCCTGGCTGGCAAGCGTCTTGGGGGCGGGCACGGGCTGGGCAGCACCTGGATCAAACACCGGGTTCTTGATGCCTTCCTTGTCGCGGATGGCCGCCAGCACGACGTCGCCGAGGATGGAATTGCCCTGGCGCACGAAGCCAATGCCATCGCGGGTGCGGATGCGCTTTTCGGTGCCTGCCTGGTCGAGGACGCTGGCCTTGAAGGAGCCATCGGCATTGCTGAGTGCGGGTGTCAAATCAATGAGAACACCTTTGATGTTGCCCACGGCGGCGCGTTGCAGGCTGGCAATCATTTTCATGTCGGCATCGAATTTGGCTTCGCCCATCGGCGGCAGGTTGACCCAATAGACTTTGAGATTGGCCGCCGTGATGGTCGCCAGCAATTTGGCTGTCTGCAACTGGTAGGCGGCAATCCATTCCGGTGTGCCGAACTCAAGTGCCACGCCGTCAAGACGGATGGTCTGGCGGTCATTGACGCCGATCAGCACGACCACGGCATCGAAGGAACTGGCGGCAAGGATTTTCGGAAGTGCCTCCGGCCAGTCATAGACTTCCGGACGTGCGAGGCCTGAGGCTTCGCTGACCCGACTTTCAACATCAAAGCGCGGATCACGCTCAACATTGCGCACCATGCCTGCCACGAGGCCTTTGGCGAGGGTGTCGCCAATCACCACGATGCGCAACACGCCGTCAGTACCGCCAAAGGCCGGTTGAGCAGTACTTTCCGGAAGCGGCAACGGAATGGGCGTTGCTTGCGAACCCATCAGTGGTTCGCTCGGCGCTTGCAGGGTCGGTGCGGCGGGAGTTGCAGTTTCAGTGACAGGTGTCGGGGCCGTTGGCGCTTGCGCTTCCGGAACCGGCACCACGACTGGCTGTTCAACAGGCGCTGCCCCCGGCAACTGTTCGTTGGGTACAGGTATTTCGCTGACCTGGGCGCGCAAGGGCGATTGCGTCACGACAAGCAACAGGACCAACAGGAAAAGCCGAAAGGCAGTCATGGCATCAGCCTATCCGGCCTTGCGCAACCGCTCAAGCAGCTTGCGCGACGGCTTGCCATCGAGCGGCAAGCCCACTTTGCGCTGGAAGGCAATCACCGCCTCATAGGTGCGGGCTCCAAAGCGGCCGTCACTGCCGCCGGTCTCGAAACCCAGCGATGACAGGCGGCGCTGCATTTCCACGCGCTCGCCGAAAGTAAGATCGATATTGATGGCAGGCCATGCCGCCTCGAACGGACCCCGCCCACGGATGCGGTCGGCCAAGTGCCCGACGGCCAGCGCATAAGAGTGCGAGAAATTGTAATCCATGATGGAAATGAAATTGTTGGTGACGAGGAAACGCGGACCATCAGTGCCTTGCGGGATCATGACGAAGGCTTTCACGGCACCATTGCCGAATTTGCCATCGACAGGTGTTATGCCAAGCTTCTGCCATTCGGAAATTGTCCGCCATTTGCTGCGGCCAATGAGGGCCCGGTCGAAGCCTTCCGGCAGATGCACTTCCCAGCCCCAGGGGCGGTCGTTTTTCCAGCCCGCCTTGGCGAGGTAATTGGCGGTGGAAGCGAGTGCATCTTCCTTCGATCCCCAGATGTCGCGCTGGCCATCGCCGGTCCAGTCCACGGCATAGGAGAGATAAGACGTGGGAATGAATTGCGTGTGGCCCATGGCGGCGGCCCACGAGCCGGTGAAATTATCCGGCGTGCGAATGCCTTTGCCCAAAATGCGGAAGGCGGCGATCAATTGCTCCTGGGCGTATTTTTTCTTGCGACCTGCATAAACCAGCGTGGCCAGCGAACGCATGACGCTCATCGAACCCTTGTCCTTGCCGAAATTCGACTCCATGCCCCAGATGCCGAGCAGGATGTGGCGGTCGACGCCGTATTTCTTTTCGATGGCTGCAAGAAGGGCAGCGTTCTCCTGCTTTTGCTGCTGGCCTGAATCGATGCGGATGGGGGTCACCGCCTTGGCCAGATATTCCGAGGTGAGCGAGGTGAATTCCGGTTGGGTCGAGGCCAGTTTCAACACCGCCTGATCGGGTTCTGTGATGCCGGCAAAGGCCCGGTCAAACAGGTCACGGGAGAACCCTGCCGCCTTCACGCGGGGCCACAGCGACTGGATGAAGTTCTCGAATTTCTTGTCAGCGAGAGCTGGTGTTGCAAGGGAAAGGGCCAGCACAGCCAGGCCTGCGCGCAAAAATCTCCGCATGAAATGTCGCCTCCATCGCCGAATCATCGGCCTGTCATCTTCCCGCTTACAGGGCCAAACCTGAGGTGCCAATTAGCGCGCTTCCCGGCGAAATGGAAACATTTCGCCGAACAGGATTCGCGCCAATTCAATATGTTGGAGCATGTCCGTGCCGCCAAACCGCTTCACACTTTGGCGGGACATGCTCTGGGGCATAAATAAGGATCAGGCGGCGTTGCGGCGCTCGAGGTGGCGCTCCCAATCGAGGGCTGATTTCACGATGAAATCAAGGTCGTTATATTGGGGCTGCCAGCCGAGGATTTCGCGTACCCGGGTTGCCCCGGCCACGATGCCGGCGGGGTCGCCCGCCCGGCGCGGTGCCAGCTTGGCATTGACCCTGCCGCCAAAGGCCCGTTCGACGGCGGCAATCACCTCAAGCACCGAATAGCCCTTGCCATAGCCGCAGTTGAAAATGCCCGATGCGCCACCTTTGCGGAGATATGACAACGCATCCATGTGGGCGGCGATCAAGTCACTGACATGGATGTAGTCGCGGATGCAGGTGCCGTCGGGCGTGTCATAGTCGGTGCCGAACACTTCCATTTTCCCGCGCTGGCCCAGCGCCGTCTGGCAGGCCACCTTGATCAGGTGCGTGGCCTGCGGTGTTGACTGGCCGGAGCGTCCCTTGGGGTCGGCCCCTGCCACATTGAAATAGCGCAGCGCCACGAAGTTCAGGCCATAAGCATGATGCGAATCCCGGAGCATCATCTCGGTCATGAGTTTCGAGGTGCCATAGGGCGAAATGGGGGCCGGTTCGTCACTTTCGAAAACCGGCAAGGTTTTCGGATTGCCATAGACGGCGGCCGTGGACGAGAAGATGAATTTTTTTACACCTGCTTTCACCGCTGCATGCATGAGGGCCCGCGACTTGACGGTGTTGTTGAGATAATAGCCCAAGGGGTCGGCAACCGAATCCGGCACCACGATGGAGCCCGCGAAATGCACGATGGCCTCGATTTTGTTTTTGGCGACCAGGGCCATCACCAGGTCTTCGTCGGCGATGTCGCCTTTGACCAATGTGGCTTTCGGGGAAATAGCCCAGGCAAAACCCGTGGTCAGATTGTCGAGGACAATGGTTTCTTGCCCTGCATCGGTCAGTGCCAAGACCATGTGGCTGCCGATATAACCTGCACCACCCGTGACCAGAACCGCCATCACTCAATCTCCCTTGTCCGAACTTGTCTTGCTTTTAAGGCAAATTTCAGGGACAGGCGTTAATCATTGGGTCCAAGTCGATTTAAGAGTTAAGGTTTCGTAAACATGGCACGCTTGATCCGCAAGGCAGTTTTCCCCGTCGCCGGGCTTGGCACGCGCTTTTTGCCGGCCACCAAGGCCATGCCCAAGGAAATGCTGACGATTGTCGACCGCCCCCTCATCCAGATCGTGGTCGACGAGGCGCGCGAAGCAGGCATTGAACATTTTATTTTCGTGACGGGCCGCAACAAAAGCCTGATCGAGGATCATTTCGACAAGCAGTATGAACTTGAATCGACATTGCGCAAGCGCGGCAAGTCGGTGCAACTTGATATTTTGGAACAAGACTTGCCGGGAGCCGGTGAAACAAGTTTCACCCGCCAGCAGGAACCATTGGGGTTGGGCCATGCCATATGGTGTGCGCGCCACCTCGTCGGTGATGAACCCTTTGCGGTGCTGCTGCCCGACATGATCATGAAGGCAGAGCCCGGTTGCATGAAGCAGATGTTCAATGTCTATGGTGAGCGCGGCGGCGGCAATGTCATCGCGGTCGAGGAAACATCCTGGGACCAGGTGAACCGCTATGGCGTTGTGGGCGCTGAAAACTGGGAAGGCAATCACTTCAGCATCACCAGCATGGTGGAAAAGCCGAAGATCGAGGAAGCGCCGTCCAATCTCATCATTTCCGGACGCTACATTTTACAGCCGGAGATCTTTGAGCTGATCGAGAAATTGCCACCGGGTGCCGGTGGCGAAATCCAGATCACCGATGCCATGAAGGCCTTGATGAAAATCCAGCCCTTTCACGGTCTCAAATTCCGCGGCACGACCTATGACTGCGGCGACAAGGTGGGTTTCCTTGCCGCCAATGTGGCGATGGCGCTGGAGCGCGAGGATCTGGGACCGGCGTTCCGCCTGGTGCTTGAAAAAATCGTGGAGACCCATGGTGGCTCCTTGCGCTGGGGCGGCAAGGAAAGCGCGTAGCGATCACTTATTCTTAACCTTCTCCCCTTGTGGGAGAAGGAGGTGCGGCATGCGCCGGATGAGGGGTCATTGATCCGCCATACCCCTCAGCCGCCTCGCTTGGGCGAGG
>JANNFZ010000314.1:0-2289 GCA_031380375.1 Hyphomicrobiales bacterium | reverse complement strand
GTCCTTTAAGAACGAGCGGCAGACCCGCCGCCACAAACACCACATGATCGGCAATCGCGGCGACCCGTTGGTTGAGCCGCCCTTGGGCATCGCGAAAATCCCGTCCAAGCTTAGTCTCGGGCACAAGGCCGAGGCCCACTTCATTTGACACGAGCACGACTTCTGCATTCAGCTTGGAAAGCTGCGCAACAAGGGCAGCCGCCGTTGCATCAATGTCATGTTCTGCCAGCATCTGGTTGCTGAGCCACAGTGTCAGGCAATCCACCAGAATGAAACGCCCTGCCCCGTCGATCTGGACCAGTGCCTCCGCGAGTTTCAGCGGCGCTTCGTGGGTGGTCCAGCCTGCACCCCGTTGGCTTTTATGCAAAGCGATGCGTTGCCGCATTTCCTCATCATGGGCCTCCGCAGTGGCAATATAATGCTTCTCACCCGTCGCAAGGCTTTCGGCAAAGCGTGACTTTCCCGATCGTGCGCCGCCAAGAACAAGTGTCACATTCATGGCCGCACCGGCGGCATGCGCGCGATGAAATGCCCGCGCATGGCATCGGGCCATTGCCGGAAAGGCACTTCACCTGCCTCGGTTGCACCATGGAGATCAAACCATGCGACAATGGCCAACGCTTGCGCTTCTGTCGGTTGGTGGCCGCCCGTTACGTAGGAGAAGCGCTCATCGTCACGGATGATCACGCTGCAACTCCGTGTGCAGTTCCACAGGCACGCCTGTTCGGCAATCCTGATATCGCTGCGGCCATGGGTTTCGAGATGGGCCTTCAAGGCTTCGACCATACGGGCACCACCCGTCACGCCCTCATCGTCGACCTTGCGGCCATCGGGAAATTTGCAGGTCGTGCAGGCAACGAGACAGCGCATGGTAGCCATATATTTGCCCGGAGGCGTGAAGCGGTGTTAAGGGTGGTTCAATGTATCCAGCCAACCTAACTGTCAATGCAGCAATAACGGCATGAATCTGAACCGCATCGCCTTCGTGGCGTCTGATGCCCCGGCGGCCCGGCGCGCCCTTGCCACCTTGCAAAAGACCCATGGTCGCCACGCGCCGGAACAAGCCGATGTGATCGTGTCGCTGGGTGGTGATGGTCAGATGCTGCAAACCATGCACCGCTTTATCGCCACAGGCATTCCTGTTTACGGCATGAACCGGGGATCGGTCGGTTTCCTGCTCAATGACTATTCCGACAAGGACCTTCCCGCCCGCCTGCACGCCGCCGAGCTGACTTTGATCCATCCCTTGAAAATGTCGGCGGTGACGCAAGCCGGTGACCGCCAGACGGCCATTGCCTTCAACGAAGTCTCACTCCTGCGCCAACGGCACCAGGCCGCAAAAATCCGCATCGCCGTCGATGGTCAGGTGCGTCTGGAGGAACTTTCCTGCGACGGCGTATTGCTCGCCACACCGGCTGGCAGCACTGCCTACAATCTCTCGGCCCACGGTCCAATTCTGCCAATCGGCGCGCCCCTGCTGGCATTGACGCCGATCAGCGCTTTCAGGCCAAGGCGTTGGCGCGGTGCAATCCTGCCACGGGCCGCGAAGGTCACCCTCACCATTTTGGAACCAGACAAGCGCCCGGTGGCGGCAGTCGCCGACCACCTGGAAGTGCGGCATGTCTCATCGGTGGTCATCGCCGAGGACAAGAAAAAATCGGTGAAACTGCTGTTTGATCCCGGCCACAGCCTGGCCGAACGCGTGTTGAACGAGCAGTTCAGGTTTTAAGCAGCACGCTGGATGTCGGTCTTGAGCTGACGGGCGATCTTGCGCACCTTCTCGTCACCAAGTTTTCCGATGTAGGAAATCTGTTTGGCCCGCTCTGCGGCATTCATGGCCTCATAACGGGTCATGAGTGCTTCTAGCAGGCGGCGGCCAAAGGCTTCCCGTGACAGTTCGATCTCGTCATCACGGGCCTCGATCGAAACTTCAGCAAAGGCCACAAGCAATCCAAAACAGGAAGATGGAAGTCCGGCCTTGCCGACGATCGACTTCATGCCCCCGCCGCCCCGCGCATACATCATCGCGGCTGCCTGGGCAGGCGCAAGGCCGCTCAAATGGGCCAGTGTTGCTTCGACGGCGCGCTTTTCGCCAAGGCAGGCAGCGCGCATAATGAGCGACGGAGTCAGCATTTGCTTGCCCGCAAGGAAGGCCGCAGCTGCCATCAATTCATCATCACCCGCTTCCACAAGAACCTGCAAGATCGCCCCCTCTTCGGCATCGGCGACAAGTTCGCTGGCATCATTGGCAGGCATCCAGCCACGTTCGGCCATCAACTGGCGCATGCG
>JANNFZ010000313.1:0-2675 GCA_031380375.1 Hyphomicrobiales bacterium | reverse complement strand
GCAACCGGAGCATAGTTGTCATTTGCAACTATAAATTAGCCCGATAACGTCGGTACCATCACGGGCAAAAAGCCGGCCTTTACACCCTTGTCGATCCTGTTTCGCCCCCATCACAGCCGCTTGCGCGGGGTGCCCTTTCGCCGATTTGAGGAAATCGGCTGTCGGGCTGCCGCCGCTTGCAAGCAAGCGGCTGTGGTGGAGGCGCCGGGTACTGCCCCCGGGTCCAAATGGTTTATTACGCGAGCCGTTTATCACCATAGTCACCTTGCGGTGACCGCCAGAATATAGTGGGTCTTTGCGGTAATTGCAAAGTGCATTGCTGCCCCTTCCTTCAACCTTGAAATGTGTTATGTTTGCCCGCTGCAACCACATTGGGTGCAGCTTTTCAACTGGGGGAAACAACCATGGCCGACTATGCGGCAGACATAAAGAAGTACACATCCAACGTGAACGTGAAGGCGGTCGATTCCATCGTCAAATTTTGCGGCATCGCGTTGCGCGGCAAGGACTCGCAATGGGTGTCGGTGACCGATCCGGCCGAAATCAAGCGCGTTGTCGACGGATTTTGCGCCAAAAAGCTTGGCCTTGACGCCAAGACTGCGGACGCCGCCGTGAAAGCTGTTGGCGAAAAGATGAAGGCCGACAAGACCAAGCACCGCGTCACCGTATATTATCTCGTCGCCGAACACACGCGCACACTCGGCAAACTCGCCTGAGTTGGCCCAATTCACGCGGGGCGGCAGCTAGCTTCCAGCGGCTGCCGTTTTTGTTTTCGGCGGAATCGCGCTAGACGCTTAGCCATGCAGCAGTATCTCGATCTCATGCGCCATGTGCGCCAGCATGGCCTGCGCAAGACCGATCGCACCGGAACCGGCACAATTTCTGTGTTTGGCCACCAGTCGCGCTATGACCTGAGCCAGGGCTTTCCGCTGACAACCACCAAAAAGCTGCACTTGCGCTCGATCATTCATGAACTTCTGTGGTTCATCCGTGGCGACACCAACATCAAATACCTCAACGACAACAAAGTCACGATTTGGGACGAGTGGGCCGACAAAAATGGCGATCTCGGTCCGGTCTATGGCGCGCAATGGCGCTCCTGGCCCGCCCGTGATGGCAAGACCCTGGACCAATTGGCCGATGTGGTGACCCGCATCAAAAAATCTCCCGACTCCCGCCGCCTGCTGGTGACCGCCTGGAACCCAGCCGATGTCGATCGCATGGCCCTGCCACCCTGTCATTGCCTGTTCCAGTTTTACGTGGCCGATGGCAAACTGTCCTGCCAGCTCTACCAGCGCTCGGCTGATATCTTCCTTGGTGTGCCTTTCAACATTGCCTCCTACGCCATGTTGACTCATATGGTGGCCCATGTGACGGGGCTCGGTGTTGGTGACTTCGTCCACACGCTTGGTGACGCCCACATCTATCTCAATCACTTTGAACAGGCAGACCTGCAACTGACGAGAATTCCCAAACCCTTGCCACGCCTTGTGATCACCCGGAAAGTCGAGGCGCTGGAAGATTTCCGTTACGAGGACTTCCGCGTTGAAGGTTACGATCCCGACGCGGCCATCGCCGCCCCGGTGGCGGTGTAGCGTGGCGTTCTTCGGGCCTGACTTTTGCGCCGCGCGCAAAGGACCGTTGTATGCCGCGCACAACGGCCAGCACCCGCTGCTGGCGGTCGTTTTCGCCGTCGTTCTCTTTGCAGTCTATTCCATTCTCCAGGCGGTGATGGGGATTATTGTGCACTTCGGCCTCTATGGCAGTTTTCCGGCACTCCAGGATTTTGGCCAATCCGGCACGTTTGCGACAGACTCATTCATCCGGGTGATGAAATGCATGATCATCGGCATCCTGCCTGCCGCATTTCTGGTGGCGGTGGCCAGTTGGTGGATGGCGAAGGCCTGGAACAGAACGGGAGACCGGGGCATTCCGCTGCACTTGCCGGCATTGGGTATTGGTGGCTGGCTTGCGGTGATTTTGGGTTTTGTCATCGTGATGATCCTGGTGTTCAATCTCACTTATGTGGTTCTCGGCATTGATCCCAAGGACTACATGCCAACGCCCGGCGGTCTCGAAGACGGCGACTCGCAAGCGGGCCTCATGGAAAAAATCATCGCAGACATGGCCGATGAACCCCTTTTGTTTGTGCTTGCCTTGCCGGGCATCGCCTTTGGCGCGCCGCTGCTCGAAGAACTTCTGTTTCGCGGTGCCTTGTTTTCGAGCTTGCGCGGCACGTGGCTTGGGGCACCGGGAACGGTGCTTGTCACGTCTGCCAGTTGGGCGCTGGTCCATGGCTCGACGGCACCTTGGCTCTTTGTCGGCATCCTTTTCATCATGGGGCTCGTATTGGGAGGTTTGCTGCTGCGCTTTGGCTCGCTGTGGGTCACCATCATTCTGCACAGCCTGTGGAATGGCCTTGTCTCGCTGTCGATGCTGACTTTGGTTCAAGCGCCATGATCACCGTGAGGGCCGCACAGCCTGGTGACGGCGCAATTATTTTCGCGACCACCTGGGAACTTGCCAATAGCCATGGCGTGCTGGAAACGGTGACGGCAAGGGCCGAAGATTTCGAATTCGCGTTGTTCCGCGATGATCCGGTGATTGGTGCCCTGATCGCCTTGGTCGATGGCGAGCCCGCAGGAACAGCGGTATGGCACCGCAGCTTTTCCACC
>JANNFZ010000031.1:0-4034 GCA_031380375.1 Hyphomicrobiales bacterium | reverse complement strand
CCTGCGGCTTCCTCGACAGCGCCAAGGCCGAAAGCCTCCATGCCATTGGCGAAGCCATGAACGAGAACGGCCGGGTTATCGTCACCGGCTGTTATGGCGTCGAGGCCGAGACCATTCGCAGGGCGCATCCTTCGGTTTTGGCCGTCACCGGTCCACAGCAATATGAAGAAGTGATCAAGGCGGTCCATGACGCCCTGCCGCCGCTCCATGATCCGAAGATGGATCTGGTCCCGCCGCAAGGCCTGCACCTCACACCACGACACTATGCTTATCTCAAGATTTCAGAGGGTTGCAACAATCGGTGCAGTTTTTGCATTATCCCTTCAATCCGCGGCGACCTGGTTTCAAGGCCGGCGGCGGCGGTGCTCTATGAGGCCGAACGGCTGGTCAAGGCAGGCGTCAAGGAACTCCTCGTGATCTCACAGGATACCAGCGCCTATGGCGTCGACATAAAATACGCGACGTCAAAATTCAGGGGCCGAGATGTCCGGGCCAGGTTCTATGACATGGCCAAGGAACTGGGCGACCTCGGCACCTGGGTGCGCATGCACTATGTCTATCCCTATCCTCATGTCGATGATGTCATTCCCCTGATGGCCGAAGGCAAGATATTGCCCTATCTCGATATTCCCTTCCAACATGCAGCCCCCGGCGTGTTGAAAGCCATGCGCAGGCCCGCCAACCAGGAAAAGGTTTTGGAACGGCTCGCCAAATGGCGCGTCATCTGCCCGGATATCGCCGTGCGGTCGACGTTCATTGTGGGCTTCCCCGGCGAGACTGACGCCGACTTTGAGTATCTCCTGTCATGGCTGGAGGAAGCGAAGCTCGAGCGGGTTGGTTGCTTCAAATACGAGCCAGTGACGGGTGCAAAGGCCAATGATCTCGGCCTCCCGCAGGTTCCTGACAGCGTCAAACAAGAGCGTTACGACCGATTCATGGCTGCCCAGCAGGTCATTTCTTTGGATGTCATGCGCCGTAAAATTGGTCGTCAGATCAATGTTTTAATAGATGAAATTAATTTCACAAATGAGGAAGCAGTGGCCCGTTCACCCTGGGATGCACCCGAAATCGACGGCAATGTTTTTATTCCAGGTGCCATCCACTTGAAAGTCGGTGACATGGTGGAGGTCAAAATTGTCGATGCCGAAGAATATGACCTCATCGGGGAATTGGTTTAAAAATTGCGGCGCTCGGAAAAGAAGCCGTAGAGGCTGGTGAGCGCGGTAATCGCGAGGATCGACACCAGCCAATTTGCCCCGGTCTCGATGAAGGCACCGGCGATTTGGCCAGCCACGCCACCCGGAAATTTGCTGACCAGCGCAATCACCAGTCCGAACAACAGTGCCACGACGATCATTGCCAGGAACAGCAATAGGCCAAGCCCGACAAGCTGCCAGCTGTTGCCTTGCGACTCGGCCCAGGCGTCCTTGAAGCGGTAATCGCTGCGGCCAAGGGCGATGGCGGGGAGCCTGATGCTGAGACGATAGAAAACGGCAAGTCCTCCCAAAAGTAGAGCCACATAGGCGGGCACAACAGCCACAACTGCCGCCTGCCCCATGGCCAGCGCCAGAAGTTCCAACACAAAGGCAAAGGGCACCAGCGCCAACATCAACATCAAAATGATGAGCAGCGTCGTGCCGAAATAATGCCAGACCAATCCATCCGTCCTGAGACGCACTGCACCAATAGGCACCTCGTCCTTCAGGATATAGCGGTGCCAGTTGACGGCAATTGACGCAAACGCGAACAGCGAAAACAGGCCGGCAATGAGTGCCACGAAAAGGCTCCGGGCATTCGGCCCTGCCACGGGATCAAACGGTGCGGCGAGGCCGACCGCGATATTGACGGGCACAAGAATGACCAGCCATGGCCAGGCGACATGGAACGCAAAGCGCAGATTGTTGATGGCGGACCGCAATATGTGGTCAAAGGCAGCCGTGACGGGCAGGATTCGCATGTTGAGTTCCGGAAGTGTGGCAGCGCCAGACTTGGCCTGCTTCCTGCGAAAACTCAAGCTGGTGCGTTAAAGTTCGGCCAGCGGATCGGTGAAGGACAGATTCAGGAGGCTGCCGTCGGGCCGCTCAACGCGCGACACGACAATGCTGCGCCCGGTGACCGGGTCGGCGGCGCGTACCACGTCAACTGCCCCCATGAAATTGTCAAAACCCTGGTTGACGGGCGTGATGACATAGCCCTTTTTCGCAAGGGTGTTGGAAAGCCATGACATTTCCGATTTTCCGTCACTTGGCAAATCGAGAAGCACATTGCCACGGGCTTGTTCCTCGCCGGGCGCGCCCAGGAGTTCAACAGATGTGACATGCTCCTGATCGGCCACCCCAAGCCAGGTCGGCACGGAGATTTCGGCAACAGGCTGCTGCTCACGAACAATGGCATGACCCGTCATCGCAACGAGGCCAAACACAGATACTAAAACCAAACCCAGTTTCATGGTCGATCTCCCGGATGATGGGAGAATACACGGAGCCTTCTAAAGGGCCGTTCATGATATTGCTTGAAATTTACCAAACATCTTAAAGCGGGATGTTGTCGTGTTTCTTCCACGGATTGGCCAGTTCCTTGGCCTTGAGCATGTCAAGAGCGCGGGCAATGCGTCTGCGCGTCGCATGGGGCATGATGACATCATCGAGAAACCCGCGTTCTGCTGCCACGAAGGGATTGGCAAAGCGCGCCTCATAGTCCTTCACGCGGCCAATGATTTTGTCCTTGTCGGCGAGTTCGGCGCGATAGATGATTTCCGCTGCCCCCCTCGACCCCATGACGGCGATTTCCGCGGTCGGCCAGGCATAATTGATGTCACCGCGCAAATGCTTTGACGCCATGACCACATAAGCACCGCCATAGGCCTTGCGGGTGATGATCGTAATCTTGGGCACTGTTGCCTCTGCATAGGCGAACAGGAGTTTTGCGCCATGTTTGATGAGGCCGCCATATTCCTGGGCGGTGCCCGGCAGGAAGCCCGGCACGTCGACAAAGGTGATTATGGGGATGTTGAAGCAATCGCAAAAGCGCACAAAGCGGGCGGCTTTTCGCCCCGCATCGGAATCGAGCACCCCCGCCAGCACCATGGGCTGGTTCGCCACTATGCCGACGGTCCGCCCCTTGAGGCGGGCAAAGCCCGTGACGATGTTGCGGGCGTGGGCTTCCTGGATTTCAAAGAAGTCACCTTCATCCACGGTCTTGTGGATGAGTTCTTTCATGTCATAGGGCTGGTTCGGGTTGGCGGGGATCAATGTATCAAGGGATTGATCAATTTCCTCGGCGCTTTGAAGACACGGCATGACTGGAAGTTCCGCCGTATTTGAAGAAGGCAAAAAATCAATTAAGCGCCGCATTTGCAGCAAAGCTTCAACATCATTGTCGAAGCCTTTGTCGGCAATGGAAGATTTTGTGGTGTGTATTGAGGCTCCGCCGAGCTCTTCCGCCGTCACTGTTTCATTGGTGACGGTCTTCACCACATCGGGTCCGGTCACGAACATGTAGCTTGTGTCGCGGACCATGAAGATGAAATCGGTCATGGCTGGGGAGTAGACATCGCCGCCCGCACAGGGTCCCATGATGACCGAAATCTGCGGAATCACACCGGAAGCCAAAACATTGCGTTGAAAGACTTCGCCATAACCTGCCAGTGCATCGACCCCTTCCTGGATGCGGGCCCCGCCGGCATCAAACAGGCCGATGATGGGCGCACGGTTTTTCAACGCCATGTCCTGCAATTTTGTGATCTTGCGGGCATGGGTCTCTGACAGTGAACCGCCAAAAACCGTAAAGTCCTTGGCAAAGACATAGATCATCCGGCCATTGACGGTGCCCCAACCGGTGACAACACCGTCGCCGGGAATGCGCTGCCCGGCCATGCCAAAATCCGTGCAGCGGTGTTCAACAAACATGTCGAACTCTTCGAATGAATTGGCGTCCAGCAAGAGTTCAATGCGCTCGCGCGCCGTCAGCTTGCCGCGCGCATGCTGGGCATCGGTACGCTTTTCGCCGCCGCCAGCGCGGGCTTTCGCCCGGCG
>JANNFZ010000288.1:0-1767 GCA_031380375.1 Hyphomicrobiales bacterium | reverse complement strand
ATTGGAATCTGAAGCATCAATTGACCGCGCCAAAGATGCTCGTAGATTCATAATGTTGGCGCAACTTTACTCTCTCAAGTCGCTCCGATTTGAATGTCCGTTGCGCTATGCCGCCGGCCGGGTCGCCACTTGGCCAGCCTGCTGTTGACCCTGTTTGCGCAACGCTTCGAGTACAGCGTCTTTGGGGCCGTCCGCAGCCACTTTGCCGTTGTTGAGGACAATCAATCGGTCGACTAGATCCAGCATCGAGTAGCGATGCGTTGAAACTATCACTGTCTGGTCCGGGCGCATGGCACCGCGAAGTTGCTCAATCAGCAAGCGTTCACTTTGCAAATCCATTGCGCTCGAGGGCTCATCGAGAAAAAGAATTTTTGGTTCGGCGATAAACAGCCTTGCCAAGGCGACGGATTGGCGTTGGCCACCCGACAAAGTCTGGCCGCGCTCCCCGACAGGCAAGTCAAAGCCCGAAGGATGGCGCCTGACAAATTCGTCAACGCCAGCCAGTTTGCTGGCCTGCATCAGTTGCGCGTCGGTGGCGCGCGGGGCCGCCATCAGGATGTTGGAACGCAGCGTTCCGTGGAAGAGTTCCACATCCTGGCCCAACAGGCCGACAACGCGCCGCACCTCGTGGGGATGGTACTGGCGTGTATCTATGCCGCCGATCATCACCGCCCCGTCCCTTGGTTCATAAAGTTTCGTCAACAGGCGTCCAATTGTCGTCTTTCCGGACCCGATTTTTCCGATGATGCCGACTTTTTCACCAGGTCGGATCATCAGGTTGAATCCTGCCAAGACAGGATTGGGCGATCCCGGATAGGCGAATGTAACATTCTGAAACTGGATTGTGGTGTCTTCGATGGGTTTTGAAATGAAGCTCTTGGCGGAAGACGCTTCGCTTTCCATCGCCATGATCCTGTTCAGTGTGGCAAGCGATGAAAGCGACTGCTGCGAGCGGGCAAGCACCATGGCAAATTGTCCAAGCGGGGAAACTGCTTTGCCGGCAAGCATCACGCACGCAACAATGGCACCCATGGTGATCTGCCCTTCCTTGAACAGATAGGCACCAAAAACCACCATCAGAACCGACACGATCTGCTGCACGAAAGATGTGAAATTGGACAATGACGAATTCAATTGCCGGACCCGCTCGACGGTGCGCGAAGTCAGTCCGGTCAGACCCTCCCAGATATTCTGCAAGTGGCCTTCCGCTCTGATCAGCTTCACGGTTTCCAGCGCTGCAATTGTCTCAACCAGCAAAGAATGGCGCTGGGCGGTTTCGGCGGAATGCCTGCTGGCTGCACGGCGCAACGGTATTTGGAAAATCAGTCCGGCGGCAATCAGTATCACGGCAGCCAGGGCCGGGACCACAGCCATGGGGCCGGCAATCATGGCGATGACAGCCAGAAACAACGAAAAAAATGCCATGTCGGTGAATGACGCAATCGTATTGGAGGTGAAGAACTCGCGGACACTCTCGAACTCCTTGAGGTGGCTTGCAAAACTGCCCGTGGTTGGCGGCCTTTGGTCCAACCGGATGCTCAACACGTGCGAATAGATCCGGCTTGCCAGCAGCACATCGGCCCGCCTTCCGGCGGTTTCAATCAACCGGCTGCGCAACAGCTTCAGGAGGTAGTCAAATGACAGAGCCAATACCATTCCGGATGCAAGAACCCAAAGTGTGGGCAAGGCCTTGTTGGGCAGAACCCGGTCATATACATTCATTGTGAAAAGCGGTCCCGCAAGTGCTATGACATTGATCAACGAGGC
>JANNFZ010000286.1:0-2353 GCA_031380375.1 Hyphomicrobiales bacterium | reverse complement strand
TCGAGTCGAAGTCCAGTGACGAAGAAGCCGCGGACCGCTGGCCATCGTGAGCACAGTGCAGACACGTCCCCTCTGGCGCACTGGCATAGATGTCCTGATGTTCCTGACCGTGCTGGCCCTGACACTCAAAAGCCTCACTTTTTTCGGACCCGTCAGTCTCGGTACCGGCAATGCCCGGGCGATGGATGGCGATTCATTGCAACTTAACAAGACCGAGGTGCGGCTGCATGGCATTGACGCGCCGGAGTTCAGCCAGACCTGCGGATCGCCCTCTGGTGACTACCCGTGCGGGCGTGACGCCCAAAAGGCGCTTGCGGACTTGGTCCGTGAGCGGACGATTTCCTGCACGGTGATGGACGTCGACCGCTATGGCCGGTCCGTCTCCATCTGCCATGACGGGCCGCTTGAATTGAACCGCGAGATGGTACGGCTCGGTTGGGCGGTGGCCTATATCCGACATTCCGGGGACTATCTTGGCGCGCAGAGAGAGGCAAAATCAGCAAAACGCGGCATCTGGCGCGGCAAATTCGACATGCCGGAAGACTACCGGATCGCACACCGGCCCGTGGCAGGCAGTGCCGCTTCCGACTAAATTGTAACGGCACCCTTGCCGTCATGCTCGAAACACAGGTCGAGCACCCGCTGCAAATCAGCGGCGCGGCGGAAATCAGGTTCCCCGTTCTTGCCCGCCACAATGGCACTGATGAATTTGCGGTAGTTGGTCTCGACAGGTTCCGCCTTCATGTGACGCCAGGCCATGGTATTCACGTCTTCGCCGGTGCAGGCCCGAAGCTCTGTCCAACCCTCGTGGTGGCGTAACTCCACAGCACCCTTGTCGCCGTGGACACGAAGATGCAGTTCATTGTCGTGGCCGGTCATGAAGCGTGAAGCCTGGATCACGCCCACTGCACCATTGGCAAATTCGGCGGTCATCACGGCTGTGTCATTGGCATCAAGGGGATATTCACCGATCTTGTCGCCTTCCGATTTGTGGAAGGTCTTGAGGCGGGACTGGATCGAGACCGGCATGGCCCCCACGGCGAAGCTGGCAAAATCAAGAATGTGAATGCCGACGTCGCCGAGCACGCCCTTTGAGCCGTGTTTTTCCGACAGCCGCCACAGCCACATGGGCAGCGTCTTCCAGTCACCCCAGTGATTTCCCACAAGCCAGGATTGGCGATAGCTCGCCTCGACATGACGTATCTGGCCGAGTGTGCCAACGGCCACCAGCTTTTTTGCCATATGGATGGCAGCGACGTTGCGATAGGTGAGGTTCACCATGTTGATGAGGCCTGCGGCATCGGCGGTGCGCGCCATCTCATCGGCCAATGCAAAATTTTCGGCCAGCGGCTTTTCGCACAGCATGTGTTTTTTCGCGGCCAGCAATTGCATGGTTGTCGGATAGTGGATGGCATCCGGCGTCACATTGGTTGCGGCATCAAAGCCACCCCAGGCGATGGCTTCCGCGAGATCAGTGAAGCTCTTTGCCATGTGAAAGTCTTTGGCAAATGCTGCTGCCCGGCCGGGCACCACATCGCAGGCAGCCACGAGTTCAACGCGCGGATCCTGGGAAAAAGCCGTGGCATGGGCCTTGGCCATGCCACCCGTTCCGAGAACGAGAAGTCTGATCTTCTTCATGGAAAATGCCCTTTAACGATAGCCTTCTTCGCCGTCCTTGTGCAGGCGCGGACCCTTCACTTCGAGCGGGATCGGGGCCTTGTCATGGGGCACATTGGGAGCTGTGTGAATGCCGGACCAGGCCTTGGCGGGATTGTGGGCCCAGCGCGTGGCGTTCCTGATCACTTGCAGCACCTGCGGATTGTAGAATGTCGGATAGGCTTCGTGACCGGGGCGGAAATAAAAAATCCTGCCCGCACCGCGCTGCCAGGTGCAGCCGGAACGGAACACTTCACCACCTTCGAAATGGGAGATCATAACCGTCTCCATGGGTTCGGGGATGGAGAAGGGTTCACCATACATTTCTTCGTGTTCGATCTCGATCATCTCCGGAAGGCCGGCGGCGATTGGGTGGTTGGGATTGGTGATCCAGATACGCTCAACCTCGCCTGCCTCGCGCCATTTCAGCGAACAGGGCGTGCCCATGAGTTTTTTGAAAATTTTCGAGTAGTGGCCGGAATGCAGGACGATCAATCCCATGCCTTCCCAAACACGCTTGGCCACGCGCTCAACGATCTCGTCTTTCACTTCGCCATGGGCGACATGGCCCCACCACACCAGCACATCGGTTTCATCAAGGCGCTTCTGCGACAACCCGTGTTCGGCATCATCATCCAGCAAAGCGTGGCCGACGGCGAAATCCTTGTCGCCCTTGTAAGCGTTCTTCAAGGCGCCG
>JANNFZ010000276.1:0-7812 GCA_031380375.1 Hyphomicrobiales bacterium | reverse complement strand
TCAAATACGTTCAGTCTGCCAAGGCTGGGACTGTCAGGGCGCAGGTCGTAGAGCACGACACGGAACTGGCCCTGCGTAAAAGCCAACCTGTCGTCGCTGTTCCGGTGAAAGACCCAGGCGCGGACCGAGCCTGCCGCAGCGGTAATCTGATAGACATGCACAATCGGCTCGATTGGTCCGTCCCGTGTCGTCAGAAGCTCATTGATCTGGCCGCGATCGTCTTTGCCAGAACTGAGTGAAGTAACCTCGACACCCGCAATCAAAGGTTCCGCAAAGCCGGCCTTTGGTTTCTGGATCAAATTGGTCGTTGGTTTGTCTTGTACAAAATCAGAAAGCTTTGCGCCTGTCACCGTTACTCACCAGGATGTTTGTGTGCAGGAGCGCATAGCATCTCGACAATGGCGTGACAATGCTAACCCATGAATGTTCTTCCACTGCAGGGTTGAAAATCCTTGAAATTCAGCAACCTCCCATGCAAGAATCGCTGCGGTAAAGGAACCTGAACTCATGACAAGAGAAACAGACATTCTCGGTCTGGACGTATTAAAGGCCAAGCACTCGGCGGTCAGCGCGCAGGGCCAGTTTCGTCACAAGGCCATTGACGGCCTCACTTTCCGGCCCACCCGGTCCGTGCCACATGAAGACGGAATATTGACCGAAGTGGCGCGCGCCTCCTGGGAAATATTGCCGGAGCCGATTGTCCAGGTCCATATCACCACGACGCAGGCGGGGCGCATCCGTGCCTGGGGCCTGCATCAGCGCAGCACCGACCGTCTGTTTGTCGTCAAGGGTCTGGTTTCGATTGTGGTGTTCGATGGCCGCAAGTCGTCGGCAACTTTCGGCACCGTCAATGAATTCAAGGTTTCCGAGCGCAACCCTGGTCTTTTGGTCATTCCACCCAATCTTTACCATGGCTGGAAAGTGATCGGCACCGAGGAAGCTTTCATTATCAACATGCCATCCGATGAATATGATTATGAAGCACCGGACGCGCTTGATCTGCCCTATGATTGCGCTGAGGCGCCGGAGATTGTGCCCTGGCGCTGGTGAACTCTTTTCAGCCCATTGTCGCCGGGAAAAACGGCGGGACTGTCTATTCGAGAGAAATCAAAACGGTGCTGTCTTGCCCTTGCCGATCCACAGGCCGGGTTCGACGGTCGAATAGTTCATCGGGTCGTTTCCAGCATAGAAACCGTTCCTGCCCATGATGTTCTTGACCGTGACGGCAGCCTGATCAAGCGCCTCCTTCGGTTTCAAATCACCGACAACCACTTTGTTGATCAGGAAACCGATTTCCTGGTCCATCTCAAAGCCGTGCGGAACGCGCGGCGCACACCAGGCATGGTCAAGCGCTTCGGCCCAGACTTTGGCAGGCTGCGAAACCGCCCGCAGTTTTTCATTGTTGAGCACCGACTTGCAACCGGGCGCCACGCCATTGGCATTGGCCTCGTTCATGGCCATGATCGAGGCCGAGGTGAGGAAGGCCAGCAACAGGAATGCCGCTTCCGGCTCCGGCGATGTGGCGGCGACACAGCTTGTGGAGCCTGCGATATTCGGCGGCGCATAGGTGCCACCAGCCACGCGGGGTTCGTAAATAGTGAGCACATCGTCACCAATCTTTGACTGGTCGGGGCGCGTGGCTTGTGTGCCTGAATCCTGCCATGCGATGTTGCAGGCAATCTGGCCGCCAAGCCAGGCGGCCCGGTTGCTTGGCCAGTCGGCGGCAGCAACGCCTTCAACGGCATGTTTGGACAAGGCCACCAATGTTTCGAGACCTTTGACGCCTGCGTCACCGTTGAAAATTGGTTCCCATTTGTCGTTGAAGAGCTGCATGCCGTATTGCGCGGCAATGTGCTGCCAGGTGTAGGCGGCCCAGAAGCCGCGGCCGCACATCATGCCAATCGCGCTGGTTCCTGCCTCAACCTTGTTGAGTTCGGGTGCTAGCCGGATCATCTCGTCATAGGTCGCAATCGACGTTGCACGGTCGACGTCGCCGCCCAAAACCTTTGACAGGATGGAAGGGCGCACATGGACCTGCTGGATGTCGCAATCGAAGGGAATGCCGAGAATGCCCTTGTCGCTCCAGTTGCCATAATTGCGCTGGTAGGTTTCAAAAAAATCATCGAAGGGCAGCTTCCATTTGGCAATATATTCATCAAGCGGTTTCAGGAAGCCTTGCGCGCCGAAGTCCCCGAGCCAAGGTGAAAAGAACTGGATGGCATCGAACGAGGCGTTGCCGGACTGAAATTCGGCCTGCACCTTGTCATACATGGAATCTTCAGGGATTGCGACGAGTTCGACTTTGATGCCCGACAACGCCACGAATGGCGCAATGCCTTCCTGGGCCGACGGGCGGTCGGTGGCACCGATCGCCAGGCGCACAGTCTTGCCCGCTTGTTCCCCACGCACCGCTTCCCAATCGACGATGCGGATCCAGTCCTTGGCCTGTTCCCAAAGTTCGTCATTGTCCCCCAACTTGTATTGCGCGCGGTATTCCTTCTTGACGTAATTTCCGACATTGATTTTCGCCAGCACATCCGCTGGATTTTCCATGGCGGCAAAGGCGCTGTTGATGTTGAACAGGGCGACACCACCTGTCGCTGCCGTGGATTTCAGCAGGGTGCGGCGGCTGACAACAACCGGATTTCGATCTTTCATGGGATTCCTCTGTTGGCGCGACACGTTTCATTCTTAACCAGACTAAGTGAGTCTGTCGGGAGAAAACCGACGCCGACGCTACATTTGTGCGAATGTGCAACACATTGTATCATGGCGGCAATTCGCACCGGGGCCACTGCTTTTATGAACAATGAATCATCCAGAACTGACGCGAAAACCGACCGCAGTGCCGGCCGGGTGGCGCGCAACCGCATGCGCATCGCCTGGATGTATTATGTCGAGGGTCTAACGCAAAACGAGATCGCCGGTCGTCTTGGCATCGGCCGCGTCACGGTGGTGCGCAACATCAACGAGGCGTTGAAACAGCGCGAAGTGAAAATCTGGATTGACGGCGATGTCTCGGAGTGTCTGGCGCTTGAAGCCCGGTTGAAAAAGGCTTTTGGCCTGGTTGATGCCGTTGTCGTGCCGGAGCCCTCGGACCCGCAACATACGGCGCGCGCCATAGGTGCAGCGGCCGGCATGTATGTGACCGACCAGCTCACCGACAATTTCCGCATCGGCGTCGGCTGGGGTTCGACCCTGTATGAAAGCCTGCAAACGCTGGCACCCAAGGAACTGAAGGGCCTCGAAGTGGTTTCCATGCTCGGCGGCATCGTGGCGGCAAAGCGTTTCAATCCGGCGGAGTTCGCCTGGCAGTTCGCCAATACGGTGGGCGCTGATTGCTATCTGCTGGCCGCACCGGCAGTCGTCGATTCCGCCGCCACCAAGCAAACCCTCATCGAACGCTGCGGCCTTCACGAAGTCCTGGACCGCGTTGAAAAAATGGACATGGCGCTGGTGAGTGTCGGTACATTGTCTCTGCAATCGACTTCGTTCCGCTTCGGGTTCTTCACGGAAGCCGAGCGGCAATCTCTGATCGCCGCAGGCGCTGTCGGCGACATGCTCTATAATTTCTATGATGCCACTGGCAAAATCGTTGCCCACCCGATCAACGAACGCGTCATGTCCATGCCGATTGAACGCCTGCGCGGTGTGCCGCGACGCGTGCTCATCTCCGGGGGCAATGAAAAGCTCGACGCCCTGCTGGGCGGCCTCAGGCTCGCCGATTGCAACGTGCTGATTACCAAGGAAGGGACGGCGGAAGCCCTGCTGCGACGCTCAGCGGCCGCATCGGATTAGACTCGCCTCCCGCTGCGGAGCGGCCTATATCGGGGCGCGCGCGCGCTCCGGGGACCTCGCCTGCAGACAGTCAATTGCGTTTTCCGTACTTTTTTGAGGATGATGCCATGGCTGCCCAGACCACCCGGTCTCCTGTTGCCTATGAACCGGAATTCGATGAAGAGCCTGAGCCTGCCGAGATCATTCCCTTCAGGCAGCGCCCGCGCAGCCACGTTCTCCTGAGGCCAAAGTCCGGCGGTTCCGGCCGACTGGCAATCGATGAAGGCGTTGAGGTGCCGGATTTGGGCATCACCTTTTACACGGCCCGCTGAGTGTCGGAATGAAGACGGACACGGTATTCAAACGGGCTTTCAACGACGCCCTCGACGTTATTTCACGGATTGGCAGGGGTGGGGACTTGCCGTCCGAAACCGAACTCAGCCTGACCCTTGGTGCCAGCCGCACCACCGTGCGCAAGATCATCTCGACCCTGGCCGAACGCGGCATCGTGCGGGGCGAAAGCCGCAGGCGCAAGGTTGCATCCGCCGGAAAGCACATCAAGCGCTTTCCCAAATCGCAAACCGTATCGGTGGCCGACCGGGTTGAGCGGCGCTTCATGGAGTGGATGCTGCGCGACAACATGCGGCCCGGCACCTCGATCAATGAACTGGAAATGGCGCGGCGCTTTGGCGTTGCAACCACGGTTATCCGCGAGTTTCTCAACCGTTTCCAGCATTTCGGGCTGATTGAGAAGCGCCCCAATGCCGGATGGCGGTTCAAGGGCTTCACGGCGGAATTCGCGCTCGAACTTTTTGAAATACGCGAGATGTTCGAGCACCGCTCGGCACGGGCTTTCGCAAGATTGCCGAAAACATCAGCGCTGTGGCAGCAATTGCAGGATATGCGGCAGGAGCATGTCATTCTGCTGGATGACATTGCCGGGCGCTACCAGGATTTCTCGAGCCTCGACAGCCGGTTCCACCAACTCATCAATTCAGCTGGTCCGAACCGCTTCATTGACAGTTTCTATGACCTCATCACGCTCATTTTCCACTATCACTACCAATGGAACAAGAAATTTGAACGCCAGCGCAATGAGGTCGCCATCGGTGAACACCTCGTTTACATTGATGCCCTGTTAAGTGGCGATCTCCCGGCCATTGAAAAGGCCTGTACCGCGCATTTGGCGTCGGCGAAACAGACCCTGATGCAGTCAACGTCAGATTAGACAAGCCCCCTTGTCGCCAGGTTTCTCATGAGATCGGACACACCGAAGGTCCAGGGCGGGCACTGGTCCGTCGACCTGACTGTATTGATCAAGGTGCCGATTTTCGGGTTGGCAACACTGACCACATCGCCGTGTTTGTGGGTAAAGCCTGAGCCCTTGTGATCGCGGTCCTGGGTCGGTGCGAACACCGTGCCGCAGAACAGCACAAAGCCGTCGGGATACTGGTGATGGGGACCGATGGTGGCCTTGACCAGCGCCAGGGGCGGGCGGCTGATTTTGGTCATGGTACTGGTCCCCCGGAGTGCAAAGCCTTCCGGTCCGTCCACTTCCAGTGCCACGCCCATGCTGTTCACGTCTTCCAATGTATAGTCATCATCGAGCAGGCGGATGAAGGGTCCGAGCGCACAGGAGGCATTGTTGTCCTTGGCCTTGCCGAGCAACAGGGCCGAGCGCCCTTCGACATCGCGCAGGTTCACGTCATTGCCGAGTGTTGCACCGATGATTTTGCCCCGGCTGTTGACGACAAGCACGCACTCCGGCTCCGGATTGTTCCAGTGCGAGATCGGATTGATTCCGACATCGGCGCCAAAGCCGACGCTGCTCAGCACCGGGGCCTTGGTGAAGATTTCCGCATCGGGCCCAATGCCGACCTCGAGATATTGTGACCAGGCCTTCTTTTCAATCAAGGACTGCTTCAAAGCCATGGCTTGTGAAGAGCCTGGCACAAGATTCGAAAGGTCATCACCAATCAGCCGGGTGATGTCACCACGAATGCTTTCGGCAAGGCCGGCATCGCCGCGCGCCTTTTCCTCAATCACCCGCTCCAGCATGGAAACGGCAAAGGTGACTCCGGCGGCCTTGATCACTTGCAGATCGATGGGGGCGAGGAGTTTGACCGGAGCTGGACCATGGCCGATGCTGGCTTGCAGGATTTCTGCGAGGTCGCCGATGTCCTTGCCTTGAGCGGCATTCACAAACGCAACAGGATCGCTGTGTTCCATGATGTCGCGCACCGTTGGCAAGGTCTTTGACGTGATGTCGATCACCTGTCCGTCCCTGATCGTCACCACACTTGGGCCCAGTCCCTCGCGCCAGACGCGGCCCGCAAAGGTGCCATTCCGCGTGGCCCCGAGGGTTTGTGAAACGGCTTCGATCATTTTCATGATTGATTCCCAAAATGGTCATTGTGCAGTGCAAAAGTTTTTTGTGCACAGAAAGCAGGCACAATTTCAAGCCTTCAAGTGCTTGATTGCTCTTGCAGACTTTGCGGAAATACGCAATGAATTGCGGCATCAGGCATGGTGCAGAGTTTCACCGGAGTGTGAACATGTGCCGCGCGCGGAATTCGACGATGCTGCATGGGCAGGATCACGAATAGTTTGAAAAATGGGAGGACTACCAATGAAGAAATTGATGATTGGCGCGCTTGCTGCCGGGACTGCGTTGTGCGGTCTTGCGGCCACCGCCACTGCGGGAGAGTTTGACGGCGTGACTGTCAACATTCTGACCCGTCCGGGTTACGTGATCGCCGGACGCCTTGCCGAGCGCGGCAAGGAGTTTGAAGCAGCCACCGGCGGCAAGATTGTCGTGATGAAGTTCCGTTCGCGGAAATCTTCCCGAAAATCCAGAACGACTGGTCAACTGGCACCAACTCGATTGACGTCGGCGTCTTTGCCGCCGGCTGGGGCGTGGAATTGGACGGGGCCGGCCTGCTGGAAGACCTTGACCCCTACATCGCCAAGGACACCAAGATCGATTTGCCGGATATTGCACCTTACTTCCGCGAATTCGGCCAGAAGATTGGCGGCAAGACCAAGCTGCTGATGGTCGATGGCGACTTCCAGATGGTTTATTACCGCAAGGACATTCTGGATAAAGCCGGCCTTGCTCCGCCCAAGACCTGGGATGAGTATCTTGATGTTGCATCCAAGATCCACGGCCAGGACATGAACGGCGACGGCACGCCAGACTATGGTCTTTGCACGTTCAAGAAGCGCAATGCCCAGTCCTATTTTGCCATCCAAACGATCGCCGCATCCTACGTGCAGACCATGGGCACCGCCCAGGGCTTCCACTTCGACAATGCGACCATGAAGCCGATCGTCAACAACGATGCCTGGAAGAAGGCTCTCGAGATCTACAAGGAAACCGCCAAGTATAGTCCGCCGGAGGAGTTGAACCTGGACATCACCGACATGCGCCCCATCTACCTCTCGGGACGTTGCGGCATGTTCATTGAATGGGGCGATACCGGTCCGCTTCAACTCGGTGACGACGCCAAGGCGGTGAACGGCTTGCTCTATGCCGTTGGCGCAGTCGGTTCGAAGGAGGTGCTGGATCGCGCCACTGGCAAGCTTGTGCCGGTGACCAAAGAAAACGCGCCTTATTCTGTTGACGGCATCAACTACGCGCCGTTTGCCGCCTTCGGCGGCTGGGCAGGCGCCATCAACGCCAAGGCTGACCAGAAGAAGAAGGACGCTGCCTATGCGTTCCTCTCCTACATGAACCAGTCAGCGCAATCGGGCGTTGACGTGACGATCGGCGCCACGGGTTACAACCCGTATCGCCTCTCACAGCTTGCCAGCACTGACAACTGGGTCAAGTCCGGCATGTCGCAAGACTTGGCTGCCAACTATATAGGCGCCATCAACGGTGCCCTGAGCAACCTTAACATGGCGTCTGACATGAAAATCCCTGGCGCTGCCAAATATACCAGCGTCATTCTTGACACCGAGATTGCCCGCTATCTTGCCGGCGAAACCACGGTGGACGAAGCCGTGAAGAACATCGAAGCGGGCTGGGAAGAA
>JANNFZ010000025.1:0-2680 GCA_031380375.1 Hyphomicrobiales bacterium | reverse complement strand
CATCGCCCTTCAATGCCAGCCCCTTCTCGATATTCCAGATCACTTCGGGCTTCAGTTTGGCGCGATGGTCGAGCAACAATTGCCGCATGCCCGTGGCAAAACCGAGGGCGCGCAGTGTTTGGAAGCAGGTCATGGCCTCGTGCAAATCAGGATGGGCCTCCTCGACAATCACCCCTTCCCCTTGCAGTTTGCGCGCTGCCGCCATGACAATTTCCGCAACCTCCGGATCAACGGGCGTTATGCCGAGATCGCGGCTCACCGCGACGCGGCGGGGCTTCCATCCGGAGCGGGCGGCAGCGAGATAGTTCACGTCTTCGCGCGGCAGCGACAAGGGATCGCCCGGCTCATCGCCCACCATGGCGTCAAAGAGAAAGGCGAGGTCAGCGACATTCCGCGCCATGGGGCCCTCAAGACTCAACGTGCCGTCGATCTTGGCACCGACGGTTGCAGCGACCCGGCCGGGTGAAGGCCGCATGCCGACGACCCCGCAAAAACTCGCAGGATTGCGGAGCGAACCGCCCATGTCGGAACCATGGGCGAGCCACGCCATTCCGGTTGCCAGTGCGACGGCTGCCCCGCCCGATGATCCCGAAGGCGTCAGCCGCGTGTCCCATGGATTGCGGGTGATGCCGAACACCTCATTGAAGGTTTGCGCGCCGGCGCCAAATTCCGGCGTGTTGCTCTTGGCATAAACAATTCCGCCCTCGCCTTCGAGGTGGCGCACCAGAATGTCCGAAACTTCGGGCACATGATCAGCAAAAATCAACGAGCCTTGCGTGGAGCGCACGGCCGCGACATCGGCCAGGTCCTTGATGGCCACAGGAAGCCCGGAAAGCCGGCCCCGCTCGAGGGGTGCCCGCGCCATGAGTTCGCGCGCCCTTTTGCGGGCCCGCTCGAAACACAAGGTCACAAGCGCGTTGACGGGTGCATTGACAGCGGCAATCCGCCGTTCAAGCGCATCAAGGCAATCGAGCGGCGAGACGGCTCCAATGCGCAGGAGTTCGGAGAGTTCGACAGCCGTGGTGCGGATCAGGTCGGTCATGGTTTCATCTTCGCACGAAGAAATGCATTGGCAAAGCCGAACTGGCACCATGCATGGCATTTGCCTGTCCGCCTCCATCAGGGGTAAAGAGGCCGATCACGCAAGGAGCCTGTTCATGAATGCACCAATCACCGCCCCCATCGGAACCAACAAGGAATGGGTAGAGCGCCGCGCCAAGGCCGTGTCGCGCGGCATCGGCATGGGTGCCGCCGTCATGGCTGAGCGCGCCGAAAATTCCGAGATCTGGGACATTGAAGGCAACCGCTACATCGACTTCGGCGGCGGCATCGCCGTCGTCAACACCGGCCACCGCCACCCATTGGTGCTGAAACGGGTCTATGAACAGCTTGAGAAGGTCACGCACACCTGCGCCATGGTGATGCCCTACACGCCCTTCATCGAAGTCTGCGAAAAGCTGAATGCCGTCGCACCCATTTCAGGGGACAAGAAAGCAGCCCTTGTGACAACAGGTGCGGAAGCGGTCGAGAACGCCGTGAAATTTGCGCGCGCCTATACCGGCCGCTCGGACATCATCGCCTTCCACGGCGGTTTCCATGGCCGCACGCTGTTGGGCATGGCGCTCACAGGAAAAGTTTTGCCCTACAAGGCGAAGTTCGGCCCCATGCCTCCCGGCATCTGGCATGTGCCCTTCCCTGTGGCCCATCGCGGCATCACGGTCGAGGATGCGATCCACGGCATTGAGCTTTTGTTCAAATGCGACGTGGAGCCAGCCCGTGTCGCGGCCATCATCATCGAGCCCGTGCAGGGCGAAGGTGGTTTTTATATAGCACCCAAGGAATTGATGGTGCGTCTGCGTCAGCTTTGCGACGAGCATGGCATTCTGCTGATCGCCGATGAAATCCAGACGGGCTTTGGCCGCACCGGCAAGTTCTTCGCCATGGAACACTATGGCGTGGAGCCGGACCTGATGACGGCGGCAAAGTCACTGGCCGGCGGTTTCCCGCTGGCCGCTGTCGTTGGCCGGGCCAAGATCATGGACGCACCGGACCCGGGTGCCATCGGCGGTACCTACGCAGGCAATGCCATCGCCTGCGCCGCAGCACTCGGCGTGTTTGACGCTTTCGAGTCTGAGGACCTTCTGGGCAAGGCCGAGCGCCAGGGCCAGATCATCATGAAGAAACTGAAGTCGATCAAGGACAAGAAAAAAGGCATGCCGATCGGCGATATCCGCGGGCTTGGCGCCATGTGTGCCTTCGAAATAGTGACCGAGCATGGCGGCAACAAGCCCGACGCAGGCGGCGCCAAGGCACTGGCCGCGAAATGCCTGGAGCGCGGGTTGCTGATTTTGACCTGTGGTGTTTATGCCGACACGGTGCGCATGCTCACACCATTGACGGCCAGCGAAGCGGTGCTGAACGAGGGACTCGATATTCTCGAGAGTGCCGTGCTGGGGAATTGACATTGTAGTGCGTTTGCACTACATTGTAGTTGATGGCAGTTCGGGAAATCCGATGGAGTTTCGAGAAGGACCTGCTGTTGCGGTCTGATCCTGCGCGCGGCGGGATGGGTCTGGCGGAGTGCGCCGTTGCCATCGAAGAAGGGCGCATTCTGGACGACTTGCCCAACCCCGTTCGCGAAGGCCAACGCATCTTTGTTTTGGAAATCGAAGCCTATGCC
>JANNFZ010000206.1:0-1747 GCA_031380375.1 Hyphomicrobiales bacterium | reverse complement strand
CCAGGCTCCGTACCGGTGATCTGGATTTGCAGACTGCCGCCATCAAACATCACGCCTGTCGTTGTTGAGGCACTGGCCGCCATGGCGCGGATACCATCAATGTCACGAAGTGCTTCGACATCGGCTTCGGAGAAACTTCGTGAATCATTGGCCCCGGGAGGGCCCGGTGCCCCTGAACCCGGCCGCACCACCAGCATGTTGGAGCCCAGCTTCCCCAAGTCTGCCTTCACCCGTTCAGTTGCCCCCTGGCCTATGGTGACGAGGGCAATCACCGAGGCCACACCGATCACAATGCCCAGCAGCGTGAGTATTGAACGGAGCACATTGCGCCTGATGGTGCGAAGCGCGAGCTTCACGGATTCCCACAGCATCAGCTGGTCCTCACGGTGTCGCTGGCAATTCTCCCGTCGGCGAAGGTAATTTGCCGCGCAGCGTAGGCGGCCATGTCTTTTTCATGGGTCACCATGATGATGGTAAGCCCGCGTGTGCGGTTGAGTGCTGTGAGCAGCTTCATGATGTCGTGGCTGCGTTCGCTGTCGAGATTGCCTGTCGGCTCATCGGCGAGCAACACCAGGGGATCGGAGACGATGGCCCGGGCAATGGCCACGCGTTGCTGCTGGCCGCCGGAAAGTTCGGATGGCACATGATGCGCACGATCAGCAAGGCCCACGGCATTCAATGCCGCCGCCGCCCTCTCAGCACGGTCGCGCTTTCGCAGACCCCGGTAGATGAGCGGCATTTCCACATTTTCGAGTGCTGTGGTGCGGGCCAGCAAGTTGAAGCCCTGAAACACAAAGCCCAGGTAGTTGCGGCGCAAAAGGGCGCGGGCATCATTGCCGAGATCTGTCACGTCAACGCCATTGAATGCAAATTGCCCGCTTGTGGGCCGGTCAAGGCAGCCGATGATATTCATGGCGGTGGATTTGCCGGAGCCTGATGCGCCCTTGACAGCGGTGAAAGTGCCGGCCTCAATGTCAAGGTCAATGCCGGAAAGCGCCTGCACCTGCGCTTCGCCAGTGCCATAGGTCCTGCGAATACTGCGGAAGCTGATGAGGCCGCGCCCGGAAAACCCGTCCAGCATTCAACGCCCTGGCCCACGGGCTGAAGTCACCAGCTTGTCATCGAGGGTGATGCCGTCACCGAGAACCTCCGTGTAGTGGCCGTCGGTGGCGCCGGTTTTGACTTTTACTTCCACAGGCTTTTCACCGCGCAAAACATAAAGCACGCGTGTGCCGTCGGCGGCCACACTGCGGCGGGCCCGGTCAGGACGGGGAAAGCGCGGCAGGAAGAGGGTGGTTATGGAGAAACCCTGTCCGGCTTCGACCTTGGCGGGCTGGAAGCGCAGCGCTTCATTGGGAACGGCGATAACCTGCTTGTGTTCAGCAACAACGATGCGGGCCGTGGCTGTCATGCCTGGACGCAGCCTGAGGTCAAAGTTGGAAGCCCCGAGCACTGCTTTGTAGGTGATCACACCATCGGTTTTTTCCGAGGCAAAGGATACACGATCAATCTGGCCGGGAAAATTCTCGCCGCGATAGGCATCAACCGCAAATGTCGCTTTCTGGCCCTCTTGCACTTTGCCGATATCGGCTTCGTCAACCAGGGCTTCGAGCTGGATGCGCGTCAGGTCCTCGGCGATTGTGAAAAGCGTCGTCGATGCGGAGGTCGAAACCACAGTCTTGCCGGGTTCAACGAAACGCAACAGCACAACGCCATTGATGGGCGAACGAATGGCGGATTTTTCGAC
>JANNFZ010000134.1:0-1531 GCA_031380375.1 Hyphomicrobiales bacterium | reverse complement strand
CGACAGCGACATGCAGGAAGCGACATTGGGTGAGCCAGTTCTGGTCAACGACCTGCATGGCCTGCAACGCGGTGATCTGGTGTTTTGGGACGGGCACGTCGGGATCATGTCTGATAGCGCGACGCTGTTGCATGCTAACGGCCATCACATGATGGTGGTCGCCGAACCGCTTGAGAATGCGGTTGTTCGCATTGCCGAGCGCTATGGGCAGATAACAAGCATCAGGCGACTCTAATAGCCGCGTTGGCGGTCGACGAGATTTGTCAGCGCCGCGCCGCGCCTGTGACTTTCGATGTTGGCTGCAATATAGGCGCAGATGGTTTCGGGATCGCTGTCCGCCGCACAATGCGGTGTAACCGTGACTTTGGGATGAGTCCACAACGGGCTGTCCTGCGGCAGAGGCTCGACTGCAAATACGTCGAGGGTTACCGCATGGAGTTCGCCTTCGTCGAGTGCCGCCAGAATGTCATCGGAGATTTGCTGGCGTCCGCGGCCGGCATTGATGATGATCGGCGCGCCGAAGGGACCTTTGCGCGAAAGCTTCCTGATCGTGGCACGATTGATGATGCCGTCGGTTTCCGGAGTGGCCGGGAGCAACGAAACGAGGACATCGGTGCGCGCCAGGAATGCTTCAAACTCGCTCGCGCCAGCGAAGCTCTCGATCCCTGGCAGGCTCTTGCGGCTCCGGCTCCAACCGGCAACGCGAAACCCGAGGTCCCGCAATTTCGCCGCTGAATCGGTTCCCATCACGCCCATTCCCATGATACCGATGGCAAGTCCTCTTGCTGCATGGGTCGGGAATGAATCCCAGACTTTCATTCCCTGATTGCCGTCAAGCCGGCGTTGCTGACGGTGATGCATCAATACGTGCAGCACCACGTACTCGGTCATGCGTCCGGTGAGATCCGGATCGTTCACGCGGATGATCGGCAGATGTTCAGGCAGTGTCTTGTCCTCCAGGATGGCATCGACACCCGCCCCCAATGACATGATCAATTTCAAATTGGGAAGGCTTTTCAGGATGCCCGGTGGCGGCAGCCAAGCGGCGCAATACTCGATATCCTTGCTGTCGCCGATCCGGTTGGGCCAGACTCTGACGTCGAGTCCAGGCGCCACCTTGTTCATCGCTTTTGTCCAAACATCCACCGGCCAAGTCGGCATAATAAAAACGAACGCCATTTATTGCTTCACCACATCTTCCGGAGCGGCCTTGAGATTAAGGGCGGCCGCAATCAGTGCCTTCGTGTAGCCGGTTTGAGGTGAAGCAAACACCTCTGCCGTCCGGCCCTGCTCGACCATTTTTCCGTTTTGCATGACTACAACTTCATTTGCCAGGGCGCGCACGACCTTCAAATCGTGGCTGATGAACAGATAGGCAAGATTGTGCTTTTTCTGCAACCCGCGGAGGAGGTCGACAATCTGGGCCTGAACCGACATGTCGAGAGCCGAAGTCGGTTCGTCCAACATGATGAATTTAGGCTCGAGAGCGAGCGCGCGGGCGATGGCAATTCGCTGGCGTTGGCCACCGGAG
>JANNFZ010000133.1:0-5945 GCA_031380375.1 Hyphomicrobiales bacterium | reverse complement strand
TACCCGATTTGCAATGCCGGCGATGTCACTTTCGCGCTCCGTCGCATTTGCGCTTGTGGGCACTATGGCAATAGTTGGCACCGGCTATGCTTCAGGCATCTTTTGGCCAGAACAAAATGCTGCTGACACTGAGACCTATCTCTATCTGCTCAATTCACCAATGTCATGGTTCACGGCTTTCTTAATTGTCGCGATCGCTCCAGTTTCCGAAGAACTCATTTGGCGGGGTTTTATGTTTTCGGTATTTGCCCAGTCGAAAATGGGCACCAAAGTAGCAGCTTTGACAACATCCGCAGCTTGGGCCCTGCTCCATTCATATAGCATTCCAGGCACCGTCACCGTATTCTTGACGGGCTTGGTCCTGTGCGCGCTATTTTACAAATCGAAGAGCATCTGGCCATCTGTGGCAGTACACTGCGCCACCAACATCATTTCTGTCGTTTCGATATTGTTTTTCGCCGATTCGATATTTTGATCTGCTTGGCGGATTCATCGGCCGATTTCCCTCCCCCTTGTGGGGAGGGATAAAGGGTGGGGGTCATTCCGAATTCAAACCAACGGTCATGAATGAACTGCTGAACAACCGACCGACCCCCACCCCGGCCCTCCCCACAAGGGGGAGGGGGGGTTGGATAGATCTATAGAAATCTGTTGGTCTGGGAACTCACGCCTTCTCCACCATCAGCCTCGCGCCATTGACGCCGGTCACCTTGACCATCTCGCCCTTGGCAAGGTCCGGTCCTTCGACATCCCAGAGGGCATCTTCAATGCGCAGTTTTCCGGTGCCTTGCACGATTGCAGTGGCGAGGGGAAAACTGCGGCCGACATAGGCTTCATGGCGGCGGTTCAAGTGCGGCTGGTCGGTGACGGGGCTGCTGCTGCTCCTCACATATTTCCATGAGACCAACACCAGCACCACGGAAAGAACTGCAAAAACCGACACTTCCATGTGCCAGCCGAGGCCGAAGGCGAGATCGGCAAGGCCCGTCAGGGCAGCGGCTCCGGCAAGCCAAATCAGGAATACGCCGGGTGCCACGAGTTCGCCGATCAGCAGGATGATGGCGACAATCCACCAGAACCAGTTGCCGACATAAGGCACGAATTCTTCCATGGTTTTGATCCTCAGGGGGTAGTTTTGCGGCGCGGCGTTTCGGCGGGACTTGCGTTGCCAAAGGCTTCCTTGGCGATCGCGGCAATACCACCGATCGAACCGAGGATCGATGTGGCGTCAAGTGGCATCATCAGCACTTTCTGGTTTGGCGACTTGGCCAGCGACTCGAGCGCCTTCACATAATTGTTGGCGACGAAATAGTTGATGGCCTGCACATTGCCTTTGGAGATGGCGTCGCTCACCAGGGTCGTTGCCGTGGCTTCGGCCTGGGCGGAGCGTTCACGGCCTTCGGCGTCGCGGAAGGCGGCTTCCTTGCGGCCCTCGGCTTCGAGCACAAAAGACTGTTTTTCACCCTCGGCCTTGAGGATGGCGGCACTGCGCAGGCCTTCGGCCTCGAGGATCGCGGCGCGCTTGTCGCGTTCGGCCTTCATCTGGCGGGCCATGGAGTCGATAAGATCACGCGGCGGATTGATGTCCTTGATTTCGATGCGGGTCATCTTGACGCCCCAGGGCTGGGTGGCCTGATCGACTACACCCAAGAGCGAGTGGTTGAACTGGTCGCGCTGCGACAGCAGGCTGTCCAGTTCCATGGAGCCCATGACGGTCCGGATATTGGTCATGGTCATGTTCATGATGGCATTCTGCACATCCTGCACTTCGTAAGCGGCCTTCGCCGCATCGAGCACCTGGTAGAAGGCCACGCCATCGACGGTCACCATGGCGTTGTCCTTAGTGATCACCTCCTGCGACGGCACCTGCATGACGCGCTCCATCATGTTGATCTTGTGGCCGATGCGGTCAACGAAGGGCACGAGAAAGCCGAGACCCGGTCCCAGGGTGTCGACATATTTGCCGAAGCGCTCGACCGTATAGTTGTAGCCCTGCGGCACCATGCGGATGGCCCGGAGCAGGCCAAAGACCACGACCACCAAAAGTACGGTCACAAATATGCCAGAACCTTCAAACATGGTGTCCTCCAGAGAATGAATTATGTGGGGCGATGATAGGCCATACGCAAGCCCTATAGCCAGCCCTTGAGTTCCGCCTCGGCGATATCGGCCAGCATGGCGATGGAAGCCCCGCTGTCATTGAGGCAGGGGACGACGGAGAAGTTTTTGCCGCCAGCTTCGGCAAAGGTTTCCTTGAGGCCAATGGCCAGTTCTTCCAATGTCTCCACGCAGTCGCTGGCAAAACCCGGCGAGATCATCACGAGGTTTTTCACACCCTCTTTCGGCAGGACTTCAACAGTATCCTTTGCATAGGGCTTCAGCCATTCGGCGCGGCCAAAGCGCGACTGGAACACCACTTGCATTTCCCCCGCATCAAGCCCCAGCTTCCCGCGCAACAGGCGGGCGGTTTTCTGGCATTGGCAATGATAGGGGTCACCCTTGTCGAGATATTCCCTTGGCAAGCCATGAAAGGCCACGAGGATGCGGTCCGGTTTCCAGGCAAGCGTTGCAAGGTGCGATTTCAGGGTGGCAGCGATGGCGGCGATATAGACGGGGTTGTCGTAGTAGGGCGGCACGGAACGGATCGCCGGCTGCCAGCGCATGGTGCGAAGGGCATCGAAGCTCTTGTCCATGGCGGTTGCTGAGGTTGCCGCGGAATACTGCGGATAAAGCGGAAACAGCAGGATGCGGTCGCAACCTACATTCTTCAAGGCTTGCAGGCGGGTGGCAATCGGCGGCTGGCCATAGCGCATCGCCCAATCGACGACGAGCTTCGGATTGTTCAGATGGGCCGCCAGTTTTTCCGATTGGCTCCGCGTGAAGGTCTTGAGAGGTGACTCGTCTTTTTCGCGGTTCCAGATTTTTGCGTAGGCGTGACCACTGCGTTGCGGACGGAAGGACAGAATGATGAAGTTGAGAATGAACCACCACAGCACCCGGTTCACCTCGATGACGCGGCGGTCGGAGAGGAACTCTTTCAAGTAGCGGCGCACCGGCCAATAGGACGTGGCTTCCGGCGTCCCGAGATTGGTGAGGAGCAGGCCAATCTTGCGCGCTTTGAGGGGCGGGTGGCCTGTGGGAAGGTTGGGGAAATCGGCATCAGACATGATGGGGTTACGTAGCCGAGCTTCTCGCGGATTGACAGGATTTCCGCACAACACGCGAGGCTTTGCGATTATCATGGCAAGCGATTCGAAAGGTCGGCCCCAGGTCATGGTGACGTGGTTTCGCAAGTTTCTGGGAAGCCGGGCAGAGGCTTTGCCCGTGGCCAGTCTTGCGCCGATGCCAGAAGTTGCCGTGCCGCCCCAACGCAGCGCCGTTCTCGCCACCATGAGCCATGAATTGCGCACGCCGATCAATGGCATTGTGGGCTATGCGGAACTCCTGCTGTCGCCGCAGGTGGAGGCTGGTTCGCCACGGGCGCGGCGTGACTATGCCGAAGCCATTTTGGACAGTGCCCGGGATTTGCAGGTGCTCGTTGACGATTTGCTCGATATCACCAGGGTGCAGAACAACACCCTGACCTTCCACGACCAGGACCATGATTTCGGCGAGATGGTGGAAATGGTGGCGCGGTCCATGCGCGACGAGGCGGAGGCCGCAGGGGCCAGCATCGTGGCCAGGCTGGTGCCCGGCATTTCTGTGCAGGGTGATCCCCGTCGCCTGCAACAGGCAATCCGCAACCTTTTGTCCAATGCCATCAAGTTTTCGCCCGATGGCGGCATCGTGAATGTTGAAATGCAACGGAGCTCTGCCGGTCATCTGGTGCTGGCGGTGCGTGATGCCGGCATTGGCATTGCGGCAGAGGACATGGCCCGCGTCTTTGAACCCTTCGTGCAGGTTGACAGCGGCGCCACGCGGCGCTTTGGCGGCACCGGTGTCGGCCTTGCCATCGCCCGCCACATTGCCGAGCGCCATGACGGCAGCATTGCCCTTTCCAGCGCACCTGGGGCGGGTACGGAAGCGCGGTTGATCCTTCCGGCCAACCGCGTGACTTGGCCCAGAATCGAAAATCGCGCCGTGGCGTGATTGTCAAACGCAACCGTTGGTGCGAAGCTGAAGCATGGTCACACGCAAGCCTATCCCCGCCTTCATGGGCACCACGCGGGCAAAAAATGCCAAGGGCGCGCAGCTTGCCGTCTTTGGCGCGCCCCATGGCTCGCCTTACAAGACCATCAACAACCGCCCGCATCAGGGTTCCGCCGATGCCTTTCGCTTGGCCGTCGCCAGTGACGCGGCCTGGGTTGACCACTGGGACATGGATTTCAACGGCCGACTTTTGCCCGACACTGGGTTTGCTGCCGTTGACCTCGGCAATCTTGCGACAAAATCGAAAGACGGCCGCGGCAACCGCAAGAAAATCGAGGGCCTGACAAAATCAATCGTCGAGGCCGGGGCCGTGCCAATGATGTTTGGCGGTGATGACAGCGTGCCCATTCCGTTTCTGGCGGGCTTCGCCGGGGGTCCGCCAATCACCGTGGTGCAGATTGACGCCCATATCGACTGGCGCAAAGAGCGCGAAGGCGAGCCCATGGGCTTTTCCTCGACCATGAAGCGGGCCTCCGAGATGAGCCATGTCTGGCGCATCGTGCAGGCGGGGCAACGGGGCCCTGGCAGTGCGCGGGCGGCCGAAGTTGAAGCCGCTGTTGGTTGGGGATCACGGCTGGTGTCGTGCCGCAAGATGCATCGGGACGGTGTGGCAAGTGTGTTGGCGCATATCGAGCCTGATTCACTCTGCGTCATTTGCCTTGATCTTGACGTGATGGATTCATCCGTCATGCCGGCGGTTGCCTATCCCTCCCCTGGGGGCCTGAGTTTTGTGCAATTGACCGATCTCATCGCCGGCATCGCCGACAAGGCGCGGATCGGCGGCTTTGCCATGGTGGAATTCGTGCCAAAGCGCGATTTGAACGGCACGGCGGCCTATACGGCGGCTCGCGTGGCGCTGCATGTCCTGGCCCGGGTGGCACGGCAGAAGGCCTGATCCCTCCTTCCTTTCCCGTCAATCTGCCGCAGCAAAATGGACCATCTGGTCGGTGTGCGCCTTGACAAAGGACGGGCGGGCGGTGGCGCGCGCGACATAGCCGCGACAGGCCGGAAGTCCGGCCAGCCCGTCGAAGCGATCGACAAGGCGCAGTACATCCACCATGAGAATGTCGGCGACGGAAAAGGCCCCGGCCAGCCATTCGCTCCCCGCCAGCACCGGTTCCATGTGCTTGAGGCGCGACACCATGAGAAAGTCGTCCAAACTCTTCCATCCCGGCGTATCGCCAGTGTGGCCGGAAATTTGAAAAATGAACCAGGGCAGGCTGGCCATTTCCACTGAATTCAGTGCCGCAAACAGCCATTCAACAACCTGGCTGCGCCCGCGCGGGTCGGCAGGCATCAGTTTTTCGCTGCGCCCACCGAGATGAAGCAGGATTGCCCCACTCTCAAACATTGAAATGTTTCCATCGGTCAACCACGGCACCTGGCCGAAAGGTTGATGCGCGAAATGCGCAGGCTGACGATCACGGAATGGCACGCTCCTGACGCTGTAGGGGAGCCCTGCCTCTTCCAGTGCCCAACGGACACGAATGTCGCGCACGAAGCCCCGCGGAAATTCGGGAACCCAATCGAAAGTGGTGAGGGTCAATTTGTCCATTGGTTTTTTCATTCTGTCCCGGCCTGGTTGAGATTGCCGAGCAATGTTTCGAGCTGATCGTAAACCTCGCCCATGCCATCGGTCATTGGTGTCTTGAGAACACCGTCCCGCGCCGCTTTGGATTCATACCGTATGGTGACGTTAAGGGAGGTGCCGCCATTGTCGTCAGCAAGTTCCTGCGTCACGATGGCTTCGCCTGGATACCAGGCCTCATCAAATTTCTCCCGCCCGACAATGCGTT
>JANNFZ010000121.1:0-1642 GCA_031380375.1 Hyphomicrobiales bacterium | reverse complement strand
ATGCAACACGCCCTCGCGTGCGCACAGGGCAAGGGCCACGACTCCGTGCTGCTGGTGGGTGATGCACCCTACTATGGCCGCTTTGGATTTTCCGTCGCCCATACACGCAATCTGCACCTGCCGGGGCCGGTGGAGCGGGCGCGGTTCCTCGGTCTTGAACTGACGCCGGGTGCGCTTGATGGCGCTGAAGGCCTGGTCAGCGTGGCGGGCCTATTGAAACCTGCCATTGCTGCATCACTGGCGGCATGAAAAAGGGCGGGAAAAATCCCGCCCTCTCCACAAAAGTTTGTGTCTCTTATTTTGCGGCTGCGGCCAAAGCGCGTTCCTCGGCTTCGATCACGGCCTGGCGACGCTTGATCGCCTCGACACCGATCGGCGGGCCCTGGAAGCGGCGGCGCTCAAATGCGAACCATACAACGACCAGCACGACAATCAGGCCGATGAGGAACTTGCCAACGAGTTCGTAAGGTGGCTGGAAGCCCACAAACGCGAGGATCGCGCCGCCCATGATGGCGAGAACGGCTACGGGCTTGGACCACATGCCGAGGTCAAACGGGCCCTTCGTTTTCCAGCTCTTGCCTTCGGCAAGGACACCCGCACCGATTGGCATGATATAGGAAACGTACAGGAACACCGCGCAGCCTGATGACAGGATGATATAGGCGTTGGCGTCATTGCCAGCGACCATGCCGAGAACAAATACGAGGATTGAACCGACGAGAATTGCCGGGCCTGGTGTGCGGTGAGTGGGGTTCACCTGCTTGAGCCAGTTCGAGATTCCCGGCACGCCACCGTCACGGGCGAATGCGAAGATCATGCGGCTCAGCGACGTCATGCCGGCGAGAGCGCAGAGGAAGTTGGACACAACGATACCGACGGCGATCACATCCTTGATGATTTTCGGCATCGAAGATGCATCCAACACATAGTAGAACACCGACCAACCCTTGGCGGCACCCTCATCGACGCTCGGCATTGCGAGCAGGATGACAGCAATCAAAACCCAGCCGAAAACAGCCGACCAGAACACGGCATTCAGCATGCCCTTTGGAACGGCGCGTTGGGCGTCCTGGGTTTCTTCCGAGGTGTGGGCGGACGCATCAAAGCCGGTGATTGTGTAGCAAACATGGAGCAGGCCGAGCACAAAGGCAAAGAACAAGCTCTGCGTTGCGGGCCAGGTATTTGCGCCAAGTTCACCCGTGTAGTTCTTGAAGGTCACGAGACGGGAGAAGTCGAGCGGAACCGGAGAGCCGAACAACAGTCCAAGAATGATGATCAACGAAATCGCGAAGATCAGATAGCCCGAAAAGTCGGTCAGCAGCGTGGTCGCCTTGATGCCCACATAGTTCATGAGGCCCTGAATGGCGGTGATGATAGCCACGGCGATCAGAAGATGCGTTCCCGTGAAAGAGGTGGGGTCCATGCCGAAGACACCAACAAGCACGAGGTCCCTGAGCAACAGGTAAACGCCGAAGTTCACCGAAGCGACCACGAAGATCAAGCCAACCATATTGAGCCAGGCCGTAATCCAGCCCCAGCCCTTGCCACCAAGGATCGAGGACCAGTGATAGAGTCCGCCAGCCGTTGGGTAGGCCGAGGCAATCTGGCCGACTGACGCTGCCACGACCATGGCGAAACAGCC
>JANNFZ010000013.1:0-3528 GCA_031380375.1 Hyphomicrobiales bacterium | reverse complement strand
TCCCTGAACCCGCGTCACCGGATCGGTACCATTCTCGGCAATGGATTGCGGCTGCATGGACTTGCGAGCAATGACAAGACGCTTTCCGCGCTGGTCGAACGTGTCGGCCTTCCGGTCTCGGTTCTCAACCGCTATCCCCATCAGCTCTCAGGTGGCCAAAGGCAACGCGTTGGCATAGCGCGGGCCATTGCGTTGAAACCGGAATTTGTGGTGGCAGATGAAATTGTCTCCGGTCTCGATGTTTCAACGCAAGCACAAGTGCTCGATCTCCTGAAAGGACTGCGCGCCGAATTCGGCCTTGCGCTCGCTTTCATCAGCCATGATCTTTCGGTGATCCGCCACATCTGCGACCGGATCATCATTATGCGCAGCGGTGAAATCGTAGAGGCTGGCGAAACTGCTGAAACTTTCCGCGCGCCAAAAAGTGAATACACCAAAGCATTGATCTCTGCCATTCCCTTGCCTGAACCTGACGAGGCTTGGTTGACCGCGATCGAAAATTGAAAGTGCTCTAGTATTTGCCGGGCGGTGATTTTTCCGGGATCAACCCTTGGCGAAATCTTTGCAAGACAAATTGCAACAGCAACCCAATGAGCAGCATGCGGATGTAGGATGACCGTGATATCCATTCGGGCGGCAGACGATTGGTGAAAATTTCAGTCAGTGACCATATTGCCCAGATGCCAAGGCCGCCGGCCACTGCACCCCGGTTGTTGCCGGAGCCCCCGGCCATCAACATTACCCAGACCAGAAATGTGACAAGCAGCGGCTCCGTGGCAGATGGTGCCAAAAATTTGAAATAATGTGCCGAAAGTCCGCCTGCAACACCCATGAACGCAGCGCCGATCACAAAGGTTTGCAGGCGAAACCAGTTGACGTCCTTGCCTGCCGCTTCGGCTGATTGGGCGTTATCGCGGATGGCCCGCAAGGTTCGCCCCCAGGGGCTGCCGTTCAACCGTTCACAAATCACATAGACAATCGCGACAACCACCCAGACATAGGCAAGGAAGACCAGATCGGCGGCCCGTCCTTGCACCAGTCCGTCAAAGGGCCTGGGAACTTGCGAGATGCCGAGACTGCCATTGGTCAGCCAGGATTCATTGACAATCACCAGGCGCAGGATTTCGGCAATGCCAATTGAGGCCATGGCGAGGTAGTCGCTCTTGAGCCGAATGCAGATTTTGGCAACCACCCATCCGGTGGCGCCGGCCAAAACAGCGGCGGCCAGCAACCCCACCGGCACCGGCAGGCCAAAGCCCCCAAGATGCTTGTCCGAAACCTGGGTTGTGAAGATTGCCGAAGTATAGGCACCCACAGCAAAGAACCCTGCGATCCCAGCGTTGAACAAGCCGCCCAAACCCCACTGAATGTTCAATGCCAGACACAGAATTGCGTAGATGCCGCCGGCAATCAGGAAGCTCACGCCATAGAAAAGCAGGCCGGTCCATTCCATTACAGCAGCCTCCCGCGAAACAGCCCCTGCGGCCTGAAGATCAGCAAGACCACCATGATCACGAACCCCACAGCGGTCTTGTAAGAGGGCGAAACCAGGGAGTCATCGCCGATCCAGTTGAAAGTCGAAATTTCCTCGGCAAGTCCGATGATCACGCCACCGGCCATGGCACCCATGGGCTTGCCGATTCCGCCGAGTATGGCTGCTGCGAACATCGGCAATAGAAGGTTCCACCCAAGATTGGGGTGGATCGTGGTGTCCATGCCGGCAAACACCCCGGCTGTTGCAGCAAGACTGGCCCCAATTATCCACGTCCAACGAATTATTTTCTCCGTATCAAGGCCAGCCACGGCGGCCAATTCCGCTTCATCAGACATGGCCCGCATCGACCTGCCGGTGCGGGAACGGCTTAGAAACACTTGCAGGCAAACGGCAATGGCCAGGGTGAAGGCGATGGCTTCGGCATGCAGGGCGGAAATCCGAAAAGTACCGAACAACACAAGCGGTCGTGTCACTCCTTCGACATAGACCTGATTGTCGGAACTCCAGAAGATTTGCATCAAGGAGCGGAAAATCAGGGCAACACCGAAGGATGCAATGACCGTGTAGATGGTCGGCAACTTGCGTAATGGCCTGTAGAAAAAGTGATCCGCCGCCAGTGCGGCAAGAACCGCCAAGGCGATGCCAAACGGCAGCAGCAACAGCGGATGCAGAGGGATGAGCCAAACCGCCGTCAACACGCCATAGGCGCCGATGCTCATCACATCACCATGGGCAAAATGCGCAAAGCGCAAGATGCCGAAGATCATCGATATGCCAACAGCACCCAAGGCATAAATGCTGCCCAGCATCAGGGCCGGAATGAGGTAGAGATTGATGAAATCAATCATGGCCCGTCACCACCTCCGAGGAACGAACGCCGTACCTCGTCATTTGCAAGAAGTTCAGGGCCGCTGCCCGAGATGGCGTTCTTTCCGTTCACCAGCACGTGTCCATGATCGGCAATCCGCAGTGCCTGTTTGGCATTTTGTTCAACCATCAATATGGTCACACCCGACTTTCGGACATCCAGTATGAGGTCAAATATTCTTTCAAGATAGGCCGGAGACAGCCCCGCGGTTGGTTCATCGAGCAACAGGAGCTTTGGTTCACTCATCAGGGCGCGTCCGATCGCCACCATCTGCCGTTGGCCGCCGGAAAGTTCTCCGGCAGGTTGTTTCAACTTCGCCCGAAGGTCCGGGAACAGCGCCAGAATTCTTTCTTCAACGGCCCGCCTGTCTTTTGGCGGTGCGGCGTAGGTTCCGATGTCGAGATTTTCAGCAACGGTAAGCGTGGGAAAAACATTGCGGCTTTGCGGCACAGCCGAAATACCCCGCGGCACCAGCTGCGACGTGGGGTGTCCTGTGATGTCATCGCCCTCAAACATGATACGTCCGGCGGAAATGCGGGTCAGGGAAAAGACCGATTTCAACAGGGTTGATTTGCCGGCACCATTGGGGCCGATAATCACTGCAACGCTGTGGGTTGCGACGTCGAGGTCGATATTTTCAATAACCGGCACGCGGTCATAGCCTGCCGTCAGGCCCCGCACTGAGAGTAAAACACTCATGGTTTTCCCTCATACCTGCCACCACCGAAATAGGCGTCGACCACACGCTCATCGGCCCTGACTTTGGCCACTGTGCCTTCTGCCAAAACTGAACCCTGCGCCATGACATATACATGGCTGCAAAGCTTCGAGACAAAATCCAGGTCATGCTCGATCAACGCGAAGGTCAAGCCGCGTTCCTGGTTCAAAAGCTTGATCTTTTCAGCGATCTTGGAAAGCAGGGTGCGATTGATGCCGGCACCCACCTCGTCCAGCAGAATGACACTGGGTTTGCGCATCAAGGCGCGGCCCAGCTCGAGCAGTTTCTTTTGGCCGCCCGAAAGATTGCCGGCTTTTTCAGAACTGACGCGGTCAATTTCGAGAAATGCCATTGTGTCAAGCGCTGCGTGATAGATGGCTTCCTCTTCCATGCGAAACAGTGACCGCCTGAAGACGACGTTGAAGACATTCTCACCAATCGGCTGCG
>JANNFZ010000001.1:0-1513 GCA_031380375.1 Hyphomicrobiales bacterium | reverse complement strand
GTTGGAGACGATCACGTCCGACTGCCGTTTGAACTCCGAAAGATCGTCGATCACCGGAGCGTGAAAGAACTCGCTTGCTCCGAGTGCCGGTTCATAAATGACTGTGTGGATGCCCCTTGTGACAAGCCTTTCCATGACACCGATGATGCTGGATGACTTGAAATTGTCCGAACCCGTTTTCATGATCAGACGGTAGATGCCAACAACCCTTGGCTTGCGGCGCTGGATGTCGGTGGCGATGAAATCCATGCGGGTTGAGTTGGATTCGACGATGGCATGAATCAGGTTCTGCGGCACGTCGCGATAATTAGCCAGCATTTGCCGTGTGTCTTTTGGCAGGCAATAGCCGCCGTAACCGAAGGACGGGTTGTTGTAGTGGCTGCCAATGCGGGGGTCGAGACCGACGCCTTCAATGATCTGGCGGGTCTCGAGGCCATGGCTCAGGGCGTAGGTGTCCAACTCGTTGAAAAAGGACACACGCATGGCGAGATAGGTGTTGGAAAAAAGTTTGATGGCCTCAGCTTCGGTCGAGCCAGTAAAAAGGACGGGCACATCTTTCTTGCGAGCACCCTCTTGCAGCAGGCGGGCAACCAACTTCCCATACTCGCCGGTATCGCCCACGATGATGCGGGATGGGTGGAGGTTGTCGTGGAGGGCCTTTCCCTCGCGCAGGAATTCCGGAGAATAGACAATGCGCCCGGTGCCGAGCGACTGCCGCAGTTTCGCAGTGTAGCCAACGGGAACCGTGGACTTGATGACGATAATCGCGGTTTTGCTTTGCGCCAGAACCTGCCGCGCGACGTTTTCAATGGCTGCCGTATTGAACTGGTTTGTTTCCGGATCGTAGTCGGTCGGCGTTGCAATGATAACGATGTCGGCCGGTGCGTAAGTGTCGTGTGACGGCACTGTTGCCCGAAAATTGAGTTTCTCGTGTTGCAGAAAATGCTCGATTTCGGTATCGGCAATGGGGGACTTGCCGGCATTGATCAGGACCACGCGCTCCGCGTTGATGTCGACACCCACCACTTCGTGGTTCTGCGCGAGCAGAATGCCATTCGACAGTCCGACATAGCCCAATCCTGCGACAAAAATTTTCAATGAAAACTCCTTCAAGTGGTGCGGCCAAGCCCTTGCCACATCACGCTGGAGCTTGCAAATTGACCACACCTTGCGCGATCGTGAGAACTAGACACCGCTCAGGGCGGATAAAGATTGCCGCAAATCGCCGTTCAGGCTGCTGAGCGACCCGCAATCCGCTTGCGGATTTCCTGGAGTGTTTCGGCGGGATCCGGCACTTCCGCAGGCTTTGTGTCTGCCGGGCCAGCCGCCTTTTGCAGCCATTCCGGCGGCACCATGCCGGCGCGCAGCGCTGTGGCGGAATCAATCATCTCACAGGCCATGAACCAGAAGTGTTCTGACTGGCCATCGGGACGGCCAGCCTCCTCCCAGAGTTGATAGGCCAGTGCCTGTTTTTGGACTTCGGTTTCGGCGGTGGTTTCAAGCTGGATCGCGG
>JANNFZ010000582.1:0-4457 GCA_031380375.1 Hyphomicrobiales bacterium | reverse complement strand
CCGCAAGATTGCCGACGACATAGCAATGATTCACAAGGGCGAGATCATCTGGTCCGGCCCTGCCTCCACGATTTACCGGTCCGGCAATGACCATGTCGAGCAATTCATCCATGGCCGGGCCGAAGGACCAATCCAGATGGATGTGCTCAAGCAATAAAAAGGGCCGCCATTCCGGCGGCCCTCCGTGGTTTCATGTGGATGGAAACGGCTTGGGCCAAATAAGGCCTGCCAGCGGTTCCGCCTCAGCCGAGCGATTGCTCTCCGAGGCCGGCAATCCGCATCCGGGTTCCCATCTTCACTGTGAACACACTCGACATCGGATCACCTCCTTTCAATTGTTGACGACGCCTCAAATGTGGGCGCTTGCCGGATGATCGTCAAGTGGGGCAAGTTCATCCAATCATGATCCAAGCCGACATTCTCATCACCAATGCCCGCGTCATCACCATGGACACCGCTCGGCCCTTTGCCGAGGCAGTCGCTGTCCACGGAAACAAGATCCAGCGCGTTGGCACGGCCGCCGCTTTGGCGGATTTGCGCGGGCCAAAAACAAGGGTTGTCGATGCGCGGAAAAACAGCGTCATCCCCGGCATCATCGAAAGTCATGTTCACTTGTTCATGGGGGCAGCTGAACTCGACCTCTTGGGTATCCGCACGGATTTTGGCTTTGAAGCCATCGACCATGCCGTACGCGACTATCGCCGCGCCAACCCGGGCCTTGCCATCGTCCACGCAATCGGCGCCATCCACGAACAGTTTGGCCCCGGTGTCGTGATCACCCGGCAACTGCTCGACGGAATCGTCGCCGACATTCCCTTCATCATCGGATGCTTTGACCATCACACGGTTTGGGCCAATACCAGGGCCCTCGAAGCCGCACACATTCTCCATGGCCGCGCCTTGCCCACCGGCAATGAAATTGTCATGGGGTCTGACGGTCTGGCGACCGGTGAACTGCGCGAGCCCGCCGCCTTCATCCCCGTGCTGGCCCTGACAGCGACAGGCGGGCGCGATGCGCTCGGTTTCACAACGGGCAGCGATCCAGTACCGTCGGCAACGCCTGCCCAGCGGGCTGGTGATGAAATCCTGATGAAGCGCGGTATCGCCTATGCCAATTCCCTGGGCATTACTTCCATGCACAACATGGACGGCAATTGGTATCAGCTGGAACTGCTCAATGCCTTGCATAAACGAGGCGAGCTCAACGCCCGCGTCGAAGTGCCGTTTCATCACAAGAATTTCTTCAAGCTCGAGCAGGTGGACGAGGCCTTGGCCTTCCGTGCCAAATACCAGGGCGACATGCTGCATGCGGGGCGCGTCAAGATTTTTATGGATGGTGTTCTCGAGACGCTGACTGCGCAAATGCTGGAAGACTATCCTGGCCACCCCGGCAACCGGGGTGCGCCTTTGTATTCAGCCGACGAGATGAACGCACTGGTGACACGGGCTGATGCCCACGGCTTGCAGATTTCTGTCCATGCCATTGGCGACGGTGCCGTCAGGCGCACGCTCAATGCCTATGAGATGGCACGACGTGTGAACGGTGTGCGCGACAGCCGCCACCGCATTGAACATATCGAATTGATTGATCCCGCCGATATTCCGCGTCTGGCGGAATTGGGCGTTGTTGCGTCGCTGCAGCCTGTGGCGGGTGTCGGCGTGCCGGGCAGTCCCCACGAGCCTATTCTCTCGCGCGTTGGCGACAAGCTGCCTTACGCCTATGCATGGCGCATGCTGCGCGAGACGGGCGCTGCAATCGCCTTTTCATCGGACTGGCCGGTGGCACCACTCGACCCCTTTATCGGCATCCAGTCGGCCATGACCGCCGTGCCCTTGCGCCCCGATTGCAAATCCCAGGCCCAGAGCCTGATGCAAGCACTGCACGGCTTTACGCAGGCCGGTGCCCACATGGAATTCATGGAGGACCGCAAGGGCCTGCTCAAGGAAGGCGCATTGGCCGACATCGCCGTGCTCAATGCCGATCTTGAAGCCACAGCACCCCAAGAGATCGCCAATGTGAAACCGGTCATGACGATTTGCGACGGACGGGTAGTGTTCGAAGGGTGAGCGCGCTGTGACCCCGTTTCACGCCGCTCGCTTCCACTTCTGGACCTTGATGCCTCGTGCAAACTTCCGCGTTTTGGCAATGTCATGCTGCAATTGCATTTTTAGCATCAACTCCATGGAAACGCCGAAAGCCTTTTCGAAGCGCAACGCCATTTCCGGAGAGAGACTTGCCCGTCCATTCAGAACCGCACTGAGCGCCGGACGGCCAACGCCGAGGATTTTGGCAGCCCTGGCCACGGTCAGACCTGCTCCGACCAACACATCTTCTTTCAGCACTTCACCGGGGTGAACAGGGTCAAACATGGTGACAGTCCTCTTCAATGATAGTCCACGAGATCAAGGTCTTCAGCCGTGCCATCCCGCCACTTGAACACCAGCCGCCAGTTTCCGCTGACTGACAGACTCCAATAGCCGGACAGATCGCCGCTCAAGGCATGAAGCCGCCAGCCAGGAACAGTTCCAAGCTGGGCGAGATCATCTGTCGCTTGCAAAGCAGACAGCATGCGGAACAAACGTGGCACGAGTTCGGCGGACAAGCCCTTTGCGTTGCCATCCTCCAAAAACCTGCGCAATGCCTTGTGCCGCACAAAGCCAATCATGACTCAATGTAGCGTGTTGCGCGACGGGAATCAACAGTCAAACAGTTCGCTTCAACGCCCGATTAACGCCACTCACCACCGCCTTCAGGCTCGCCACCACAATGTTCTTGTCGATGCCGACGCCATAAAGCGTCGTGCCATCGCCGAGCCGCAGTTCCACATAGGCGACGGCGGCGGCATTGGCGCCATGGCCCATGGCGTGTTCACGGTAGTCGGCCACATCAAATTGCAGGCCACTCTCCTTTCGGAGCGCGTCGACAAAGCCATCGACCGGGCCGTTGCCCTGGCCCTTTATGGTCTTGATGTTGCCATCGACAGAGAGCTTCGCAGAGAGAGGCTGCTCACCATGATCACTTTTCGCAGTGTGCTCGATGAAACCGTAGCGGCCATTGCCATCAAGATACTCGCTTTCAAAGGCTGACCACAGGCGCGAGGCTTCGACCTCCACGCCTTCGCCGTCGGCAATGACCTGCACTACTTTTGAAAATTCAATCTGCAACCGGCGCGGAAGGTCAATGCCATGCTCGGCTTCCATGACATAGGCAATGCCGCCCTTGCCGCTTTGCGAATTGATGCGCACCACGGCTTCGTAGGAACGTCCCAAATCCATCGGATCAATGGGCAGATACGGCACTTCCCAGAGCGGCCTGTTCGAGGCCTTCATGGCCTTGAAACCCTTGTTGATGGCATCCTGGTGCGAGCCCGAAAAAGCCGTGAACACCAACTCGCCGGCGTAAGGGTGCCGCGGATGCACGGGCAGTTGCGTGCAATATTCCGCCATCCGTATGAGGTCGTTGATGTTGGAACAATCGAGTTCAGGATCAATGCCTTGCGTGAATATGTTCATGGCAAGGGTGATGATATCAACATTGCCGGTGCGCTCACCGTTGCCGAACAACGTGCCTTCGACACGGTCGGCACCCGCCAGCAACGCCAGTTCCGTTGCAGCCACGGCCGATCCCCGGTCATTGTGGGGATGCAGCGAGATGACGAGGCTATCGCGGTTCTTGATGGTGCGGCAGAACCATTCAATCTGGTCGGCATGGATATTGGGCGTCGACATTTCCACAGTCGCCGGGAGATTGAGGATCAAGGGCCCGGCCGGCGTTGGCCTGATCTCATCCATCACCGCCTCGCAAATCTCGATGGCATAGTCGAGTTCCGTGCCGGTGAAACTTTCAGGGCTGTACTGAAAGCGGATGGCATCCTTCATGCCACTCTCTTCCGCCAATTGCTTGATGAGACGCGCACCCGCCACGGCGATGTCCTTGATGCCCGCCCGGTCCTTTTGGAATACCACGCGGCGCTGCAATTCCGATGTGGAATTGTAGAAATGCACGATGGCTGACTTGGCACCGCGAATGCCTTCGAAAGTGCGGCGGATCAATTCCTCGCGGCATTGCGTCAGCACCTGGATGGTCACGTCATCGGGGATTTTCCGATGGTCAATCAGATGGCGGCAAAAATCAAAATCGGTCTGCGAGGCCGACGGAAAACCGACTTCGATTTCCTTGAAACCCATTTTGACGAGTGCCGCCCACATGCGCATTTTGCGCTCGTGGCCCATGGGCTCGATCAGCGACTGGTTGCCGTCGCGCAGGTCAACCGAACACCACACAGGCGGTTTGGTGATGGTTTTCGATGGCCAGGTGCGGTCAGGCAAGGCCACGGGCGGATAGGCTTGGTATTTCTCGGAAGGATTGATCATCATGATGGCAGGCTCTCGGACTTGGGTTGCTTTGGCTGGTGAAAGTCCCCGGAGAGCCAGGGCACGCGTCGCCCGGCCGGCCC
>JANNFZ010000560.1:0-14295 GCA_031380375.1 Hyphomicrobiales bacterium | reverse complement strand
GGTGGATCGCGCGGAACGCGCGAGACGGATGAGGTAATTTTTTAGACCAAATGCTCCTGCACCACATCCATCACCGCAGCCAGAACCTCGTCCGGCGTCAGTTCCGAGGTGTCAATCATGATGGCGTCATCGGCCATGGCGGTGGGCGCGACACTGCGGCTGGCGTCACGTTCATCACGGGCCACGATATCGTCGCGGATTGTGGAGAGATCAGGTTTTTGCCCGGTTGCCCGTAATTCATCGAAGCGGCGTCGGGCGCGGACTTCGGTTGAAGCGGTCACAAAGAACTTGAGACCGGCATCCGGGCAGACAACGCTGCCAATGTCGCGGCCATCGAGAACTGCACCCGGCTTTCGTTTCGCAAAATCCCGCTGGAAGCCAAGCAGATTGGCGCGCACGTCCGCGTACACAGAAATACGCGAGGCCGCTGCCGCCACCAGTTCATTGCGCAGGTCCTGATCGCTGATGGACGACACATCGAGATCGCGGGCAAACTGAGCCGCACGGTCGGCATCTTCAAGATCATGACCGTCGCGCAACATGAGAAACCCCACCATGCGGTAGAGTGAACCGGTATCAAGAAAATGATAGCCCAACGCCTTGGCAAGCCCACGGGCCAGCGTGCCCTTGCCCGCTGCCGAGGGGCCATCGACCGCGATGATCACTTCGCCCCCACCCGGGCATCAATGCGCGCACCCATGCCATTCAGCAAATCGGTAAAACCCGGAAAACTAGTGGCGATGAAGCTTGAGTCGTCGATCGCTGTGTAAATGCGCGAGGCAAGCCCCATGACGAGAAATGACATGGCAATGCGGTGATCCATGTGGGTAACCACAGTGCCTCCGCCAGGTGCCCCTCCGCCATGAATCTCAAGCCAGTCCGGCCCTGAGTGGGTCATCACGCCATTGACTTGCAACCCTGCCTCAACGGCGGCCAGACGGTCGCTCTCCTTGACGCGCAATTCCGCAAGTCCCTCCATGCGTGTAGTACCTTCGGCGAAGGAGGCGGCAACCGCCAGAACGGGATATTCGTCAATCATCGAAGGTGCCCGGGTCGCCGGAACACGCACACCTCTCAACTGCGAAAATCTGACATGCAGATCGGCCACCTCTTCGCCGCCGGCCTCGCGGCGGTTTTCAAGAACAATGTCGCCGCCCATGTCCTGCAATGTCGTGATGAGACCGGTGCGCGTCGGATTAAGCATGATGTTTTCAATCACGATATCGGATCCCGCCGTGATGAGGGCCGCCACCATGGGAAAGGCTGCCGACGAGGGATCGCCGGGTACTGCAATGTGCTGGCCGCGCAATTCATGCTTGCCTTCAAGAGCAATGTGCCGCGCGCCGTCGACATTCGTGATGGTGATTTTCGCCCCAAAGGACTTGAGCATGCGCTCGGTATGGTCACGCGTCGCCACAGGCTCGATGACAGTTGTCATTCCCGCTGTGTTGAGGCCGGCCAGCAACACCGCCGATTTGACCTGGGCCGAGGCCACGGGCAGCGTGTAGGTCACGGGCTTTGCATCTCTTGCGCCATGCAACGTCAACGGCAGGCGGCCGCCTTCGGAGGTCTCGAACACCGTGCCGAACTGACTGAGCGGTTCGGTCACCCGCCCCATGGGCCGCATTGAAAGCGAGGCATCACCAACAAGGCGCGCCGTGACGGGCGAAGACGCCATGAGTCCCATGGCAAGCCTCACGCCGGTGCCGGAATTGCCGAAATCGAGATCGACAGGTGGTGATTTAAGCCCCGAAATGCCAACACCACGAATGTGCCAGCGGCCATTCTGGTGGCGCTCGACAGAAGCCCCAAGTGCTGCCATGGCCTTGGCGGTATTGATCACGTCTTCGGCTTCGAGAAGCCCATCGACGGTGGTCTCGCCTGTCGCCACCGCCCCAAACATCAAGGCCCGGTGCGACATCGACTTGTCGCCGGGCACCTGGATGCGACCCTTCAGGCCCTGGGCCTTGCGGGAAATGAGCGGTGTTGCGGGAACGGCGTCATGCGGCATGGGGTCTGGTCCGGAACGGGTTTCGGCGCTCTCGTACACGCTGGCAGCAAGCCTGTCACCCACAGCGCCGGGGCGGCGGTCCCAAGGCTTTTGACATTCCCGTCCGTCCATGCCATGAGGCCGCTCTTTCCAGTCATCTCCCGACGTTTATGAGGACTCATTCCGTGGTCAATCCCGAGCTTGGCATCAAGCGTACCTGCCCGAACTGTGCGGCCCGTTTCTATGATTTGTTGAAGAACCCGATCACCTGCCCGAAATGCGCGACGGCCTTCATTGCGCTGCCCATCCTGCCCTCCAAGGGCGATTTCCCGGCTGCGGCACCCGTGGTCCCGAAACCCCGCGAGAAGGAAGAGGAAACCGACACCGAGACAAGCGAAGTCGAACTCATCAGCCTCGAGGAAGTGGAAGAGGACGGCAAGGACGACGATGAAACCGCAGGCATCGAGGATGTGGATCTGGGTGAAGACACTGCCGAAGCCGATCAAGCCGAAGACGATACCTTCCTCGTGGTCGAGGAAGAAGAAGGCGGCAGCATGAACGACCTGATCGAGGGCGGCGGCAAGGAACACGAGGAAGAAACCTGATCGGAAGACGACAGCAACCCGCGTTCAATTGAACGCGGAAAAGTTGCCGTAGCAGATTGAATCTGGCGCATCTTCCGCTTCGCAAATGATTCCATTTGCTCACCCGCTGCGCTAGCACTATTCACTTGATCGGCGGTCCGTCCCGAACTAGAGGAACCGCCGAACATTCGGAATGGATTCAAGAATCCATTCACCGGAAATGGGGTCATAGCTCAGTTGGGAGAGCGCTTGCATGGCATGCAAGAGGTCGGCGGTTCGATTCCGCCTGGCTCCACCATCCGGATTCTGTCGTAACTCCCAACGCCATGAAGCGTAGTCGGAAAACAGTTGGCCGTATCTAGCAGCGCGATGGCGCAGCATATTTTAGAATGCACTGTCACCGAATTCTTGTCACCGAATTCTGCTGAATTCCCGAATTCCGAATATCAGTTGGACCAAGATGATATGACGCCCAAAACTGGCGAATATAAAAAGCAATTTGAGCAATTCTCCCAGAACGTCGCCTTTGCGGTGAGGACGTGGCATCACCATGTTTGTCTCAACAACAGGGCCAACGAAGATCCTGCAATTCTTGCAGCTCTAAACAAAGCGCCAAGATACTGGCTTGACCAGAGGTATTCCGCGATTCAAACAACCATCATTTTCATGGGCAAAGTATTCGACGTTGATGGGGGAACTTTCAGTGTCGATAAGACTCTTCGATCTGCAAATGACGCGAAGGAACATTTTAGTAAGCCAGAGCTGCGGAAACGAAAAATTGAAGTGGGTGGGGAATTTGACGGTATTGATGAATATATAGAAAACGCAACTGAGTTGAGCAGCAATGACCTCAAGATTATTAGTGCCGAAGTTAGTAAGGCAAAGGTAATTTGGGGACGCATAAAGCCATTGCGGGATAAAGTGTATGCTCACAATCAGATGTTGTCGGATGCTGAACGGGAAAAGCTTTTTGAAGCCGTAAAGAATGCCGACATGAATGACATTCTTCAAATTCTCATGAACGTTTCCGAAGCCTTGTGGCAAGTGGAGTTCAATGGTCGAAAACCTGATTTTTCATCTAATCACACGCAGCCAATCGAGTCGGCCAAGAAGGACATTGAAGAACTAATTGGCAGTTTGTTGCACCCGTAGTCTCATTTGGACTGCTGCCTCATGGGTTTCAGGGCAGGTGGACATCTTGCGTTTAGCTAATGGCAATTCCAAGTCGATTCCGCCTGGCTCCACCAATCCACACTTCATCATTTCCAGTGGGCATGAAAGCTGCCCGCAGCGTCGATGCGTTCAAACGTATGGGCGCCGAAAAGATCGCGCTGCCCTTGAATGAGATTGGCGGTGCCGCGCGCCTGCCGATAGGCGTCGAAATAGCCAAGTGCGGCAGCAAGGGCCGGAACCGGCAATCCGGCAAGGGCGGCACTGGCCACTGATTTCCGCAAGGAAGCGTGATTGTCTTTCATCATTCTGCGAAAATCGGATGCTACCAGCAGGTTGGCGGCCTTCGTGTCGCGAAGGTATGACTTTGTGATGCGATCGAGAAATTGCGAGCGGATGATGCAGCCTTCGCGCCAGATGCTGGCGATGGTGCCAAGCGGCAAATCCCATGAATGTTCTGCCGACGCCTTGGTGAGAACCGCAAAGCCCTGCGCGTAGGCGCAGATTTTGGCAGCATAGAGTGCGCTTTCAAGCTGTTTCAAAACAACACTCCGCGATGCCGCCTTGAATTCGGGATTCTTCAATTTGTAGGATTTTGCCGCTGCAACACGTTCATTCTTGAGGGAAGAAAGAATGCGCGCCGCAACGGCCGATTCCATGGTGGTGGCGGGCACGGCCAGATTCTGCGCTTCCATCACCGTCCATTTGCCAGTGCCTTTTTGTCCGGCCTTGTCGAGGATCACGTCGACCAGCGGTTTTCGCGTCTTGTCGTCTGTTGTGGCAAGCACCTTGGCGGTGATCCCGATCAAGTAGGAATCGAGCTTGCCCTTGTTCCAGCGGGCAAAGACTTTGGCCATGTCAGGCGCCTTCATCTGAAGTCCGTCGCGCATGATGCCGTAGATTTCGGCGATCATCTGCATGTCGGCATATTCAATGCCGTTATGGATCATCTTGACGAAATGTCCGGCCCCGTCCGGCCCCATCCAGGCGCAGCAGGGACTATCCTTGTACTTCGCGGCAATCGCCTTCAGGATTTTTTCAATGCGGCCATAGGATGATTGCGGGCCTCCGACCATGATCGAGGGCCCGTGCCGCGCCCCTTCCTCGCCGCCGGAAACGCCCATGCCAATGAAGCGAAGTCCTGTGTCTTTCAACACCGCGTCACGGCGGATGGTGTCATGGAAATTGGCATTGCCGGCATCGATGATGATATCATCACGCTGCAGCACGTCGCCAAGATGCGTGATCTGTTCGTCCACCGCTTCGCCGGCCTTGACCATGACGATGACGGGCCGGGGGGCAGCTATGGCAACGGCAAGCTCGGCATGGGTCCGGCAGGCAATGATCCTTTCGGAAAGGGAACCGGCTTCCGCCATGAATTTTTCCGTCGTGGCCCATGTCCGGTTATAGACTGCGATGCGAAAGCCTTTTTCGGCAATGTTGAGGGCAAGGTTTGCCCCCATGACACCAAGGCCGATCAATCCGATGTCTGCGTTCATGGCATGGTCCTGTATTGTTGTGGTGTGGCACGGCTGGCGGCACCCGGCACAATGACGGTTCCCTGATGCATGTCAGAGAACCGATGTGATGCCGCCATCCACGTAGAGGATGTGGCCATTGACGAACGATGAAGCGGGCGACGCAAGAAAGATCGCGGCCCCCACCAGTTCCCCGACATCGCCCCAGCGCCCCGCAGGCGTGCGCTTTTCGAGCCACGACGAGAATTCGGGATCGTCCACCAGCGCCTGGTTGAGCGGTGTCTTGAAATAGCCAGGGCCTATGGCATTGACCTGGATATTGTATTTGGCCCAATCGGCACACATGCCCTTGGTCAGCATTTTAATCGCACCCTTGGTTGCCGTGTAGGGCGCGATCGAGGGCCTGCCCAATTCGCTTTGCACCGACGAGACATTGATGATTTTGCCGCGCCTTCGAGCAATCATGGGGCGGGCCACGGCCTTGCCGACAATGAAGGCGCTTTCGACATTGACCCGCATCAACTCCCGCCACTTGTCGAGCGGGTAGTCCTCGAGGGCATTGCGGAACTGCATACCGGCATTGTTGAACAGAATGGCGATTGGCCCGATGTCCCGTTCGATGGCGGCCACGGCAGTGGTGGTGGCCTGTTCATCCGTCACATCAAAACAGGAAACATGGGCGGAAAGCCCTTCGGCCGACAACGCATTTTTCACCGTCGCCAGTTTGGCGCTGTCGCGCCCGTTCAGGACAACGGTTGCACCTGCCCCGGCCAAACCCCGGGCAATGGCAAGGCCGATGCCCTGGCTCGAGCCCGTCACCAGGGCCACCTGGCCTTTGAGCCCAAACAGGCGATTGATCATTTCACTTTCTCCGGCTGGGTCATCAATACATTGACCAGCACAACACATTGCCGCAAAAAGTCCAGAAGCTTGCTGCCGGAACTTTTTGACTGAGGAAACCCGCCATGATCCGTTACCCCCGTGACTTGAAGGGCTATGGCCGGGGCATTCCGGATCCGAAATGGCCAGGGGGTGCGCACATCGCCGTGCAATTCGTGCTGAACTATGAAGAAGGTGGCGAGAACAACATCCTGCATGGCGACCAGGGTTCGGAGGCCTTCCTGTCGGAGATTGTCGGTGCGCAAAGTTGGGCCGGCATGCGCCACTGGAACATGGAATCAATTTATGAATATGGCGCGAGGGCCGGTTTCTGGCGGCTCTGGCGCTTGTTCACGGAACGCAAGATACCCTTGACGATCTTTGGTGTGGCAACGGCCATGATGCGCTCGCCCGACCAGGTTCAGGCCATGATCGAAGCCGATTGGGAAATCGCCTCACACGGTTTGAAATGGATCGAACACAAGGACATGAGCGAGGACGAGGAGCGCTGGCAGATGTCCGAGGCCATAACACTTCATGCCAAGGTGACGGGCACGCGGCCGCTTGGCTGGTACACCGGGCGCTGCTCCATGAACACCACGCGGCTGGTCATGGAAGAAGGTGGCTTTGTCTATTCAAGTGACGACTATTCCGATGACCTGCCGCATTGGCTGAAATCGCCTTCGGGAAAGCCCCATCTCGTCATTCCCTATACGCTTGATGCCAATGACATGCGCTTTGCCACACCCCAGGGCTTCAACACCGGTGAGCACTTCTTCCAATATCTGAAGGACAGTTTTGACTGTCTTTATGAGGAAGGAAAGCGTGGTTTTCCCAAAATGATGTCGGTGGGTTTGCATTGCCGCCTCGCCGGAAGGCCTGGCCGCGCCTTGGGCCTTGCAAAATTCCTCGACTATGTCGGCACAAAGGACCGGGTGTGGCTGGCCCGGCGCGTTGACATTGCCCGGCACTGGAATGCCCATTTCAGACCTGTGGATTAAAGCCCAAACATTCCGCTGTCTTACCCGTCCTTCCCTCAAGCTTCCAAAGCTGCTTAACTCACCTTCAATCCGCCAGAACGGCGGTTCTTACAGGGAGTATGTCATGACACCACGCAACTTCATCCGCGCGGCACTGTTCGCTTCGACCATGCTGGTCGCAGCAACAGCCGCCAACGCCAAAGCGTTGGTTTATTGCTCGGAAGGTTCGCCGGAAAACTTCAGCCCGTCGATCAATACCACGGGCACATCAATGGATGCGGCGCGTCCGTTGTACAATAACCTCGTGCAATTCACCCCCGGCACAACTGCAACGGAGCCTGCCCTAGCCGAGAGCTATGAAGTCTCGGACGGCGGCAAGACCATCACCTTCCATCTCCGCAAGGGTGTCAAGTTCCACTCCGGTATCAATGGCTTCACGCCGACCCGCGATTTCAACGCCGATGACGTGATCTGGTCCTTCGGCCGCATGTGGAAACCTGATCATCCCTACGCCAAGGTCTCCGGCGGTGCTTATGACTATTTCAATGACATGGGCATGCCCGACCTTCTCGCTTCTATCGACAAGGGCGGCGATGACCTCACCGTCGTGATGAAACTGACCAAGCCCAATGCGCCGATCATCGCCAATCTCGCCATGGATTTCGCCACCATCCAGTCAGCTGAATACGCTGACTATCTTATGAAGAAGGGCACGCCGGAACAGTTTGACCAAATCCCCGTCGGCACCGGTCCCTTCTCTTTCGTTGACTACCAGAAGGATGCTGTGATCCGCTTCAAGGCGAACCCGGACTATTGGGGCGGCAAGCCAAAGATTGATGACCTCGTCTATGCCATCACGCCTGATGCAACCGCCCGCTACGCCAAGCTTCAGGCCAACGAATGCCAGGTCATGATCGCGCCCAACCCCGCCGATATCGAGGCGATGGGCAAGAACCCGGACGTGCAACTGCTGCAGCAAGCGGGCCTTAACATTGGCTACCTCGCCATGAACAACATGAAGCCGCCCTTCGACAAGGTGGAGGTGCGCAAAGCCATCGCCATGGCGATCGACCGGGATGCCATCCTGAAGGAAGTCTATCAGGGGGCCGGCCAGAAGGCCAAGAACCCGATCCCGCCGACCATCTGGTCCTATGACGATCAGGCGGTTGACTATGAGTACAACCCCGACAAGGCCAAGGAAATGCTGAAGGCGGCGGGCGTCGAGAGCTTGGAAACCGACCTGTGGTGGATGCCGGTGCAGCGCCCCTACAACCCCAATGCCAAACGCATGGCCGAAATGATGCAGGCCGACTTGGCCAAGGTTGGCATCAATGCCACGCTTGTTTCCTACGAGTGGGGTGAATACAGGAAACGTCTGCAGGCAGGCGAGCACCAGATGGGCCTTCTCGGCTGGACCGGTGACAATGGCGATCCCGACAACTTCTTCACTCCGCTCCTGGGTTGCGACAAGGACGGCAAGCCCGCCGGCAACAACATCCCGAAGTGGTGCAACGCCAAGTTCCAGGAGGAGATCAACTCTGCGGCGGAAATCACCGATCAGGCCGAGCGCACCAAGCTCTATGTCGACGCCCAGAAGATCGTCGATGATCAGGTGCCGTGGCTGAATGTCGCCCATTCCACCGTGTTCGAGCCGATCCGCAAGGAAGTCAAAGGCTACAAGGTAAGCCCGCTCGGCAAGCACCAGTTTTACTTCGTGGACTTGGCTGAATAGGCATTGACAGGGGCGGGCCTTCGGGTCCGCCCCGCTTTTTCAAGCCATGCTGTGGTTCCTCCTTCGCCGTCTGGCGCTCACCGTGCCGACTTTCATCATGTTGATGCTTGTCACCTTCATGATGATCAGGCTTGTGCCGGGCGACCCCATTGAAGTGCGCCTCGGCGAACGCGGCATCACGCCCGAGCGGCTTGCCGAACTCCGCCACGACATGGGTCTCGACCAACCGGTGCTGAAGCAGTTCTGGGATTATGCCTGGGGCATACTCCACGGCGATTTCGGCACGTCAATTGTTTCAAAATCGCCGATCCTCCATGAATTCCTCACACTGTTTCCGGCCACGCTGGAACTCACGTTCTGCGCCATGGTCTTTGCCGCCGTCATAGGTGTTCCGGTCGGCATGTTTGCCGCCGTCAAGCGCGGCGGTGCCTATGACCAAACCCTCATGGGCATTGCCCTCACCGGCTCTTCCATGCCGATTTTCTGGTGGGGCCTGACACTTATTCTTGTGATGTCGAACCTGCTGGGTCTCACACCTGTGTCGGGGCGGGTTGATCTCATCAAGTTCTACTATCAACCCGTCACGGGCTTTGCACTGGTCGATTCAATTCTCTCAGGCCAGAAAGGCGCCTTCTGGGACGCTGTCCATCACTTGATCCTGCCGTCGATTGTATTGGGCACAGTGCCGCTTGCCGTCATAGCCCGCATGACGCGCTCTTCGATGCTGGAAGTTCTGGAAGAGGACTATGTCCGCACCGCCCGCGCCAAGGGTCTGTCAGCGCGCCGCGTTATCGGAATTCATGCGCTGCGCAATGCGCTTATCCCTGTGGTCACGTCAGTTGGCTTGCAAGTGGGTTCGCTGCTGGCCGGTGCCGTGCTCACCGAAACAATTTTTTCATGGCCGGGTGTCGGCAAGTGGCTGATTGAATCAATCAGCCGCCGCGATTATCCGGCACTGCAGGGGGGCATCATGCTGATTGCCGCCTGCGTGATCCTCGTCAATCTTGTGATCGACCTGCTCTATGGCCTGATCAACCCGCGGATCCGTCATGGCAAGTGAAGTGACCTTAAGCGCGCCCGTTCCGCCCTCACCGTTTTGGGCCTTCTGGAATGCCTTCCGGGAAAACCGTGGCGCGGTGATTGGCCTCGCTGTCGTGTTGCTCATCGTCTTGGTCGCGATATTTGCACCCCTGCTGGCCCCCCACGACCCCATTGAACAATTCAAGGGCTCGACCAAATTGCCGCCCTTCTGGATGGCAAAGGCCGATCCGCGCTTCGGGCTCGGCACCGATGCAGTGGGCCGCGACATGCTCTCGCGCCTCATGTATGGCGCGCGCATTTCGCTGTTCATCGGCCTTTCGGTGATGATTGTCGGCATGGTGGTTGGTGTGGCGTTGGGACTGGCGGCTGCCTGGTATGGCGGTATTGTCGATGTGCTGATCATCCGCGTCATGGACTTGATCATGGCCGTCCCTTCGCTGGTGCTGGCCATTCTCATTATTGCCATCATCGGGCCTGGCTTCACCAACACCATCATCGCCGTGACGGTCGTTTATCTTCCGCGCTATGTGCGCCTTGTCCGGGCTTCGGCCCTTGCCGAACTGACCCGCGACTATGTGACGGCGGCAAAGGTCGCGGGCGTCAGGCCATTTCGCCTGATGACCACCACAGTTCTCCCAAATTGCCTCGCCCCCCTCAATGTGCAGGCGGCCCTTGGCGTCTCCGATGCCATTCTGGAAGCGGCAGGGTTGGGCTTCCTCGGCCTTGGCGCGCAACCGCCGACACCGGAATGGGGCGCCATGCTCGCCGACACGCGCGACCTCATGCTCTCGCACCCCTGGGTCATGGCCTTTCCGGGCCTGTGCATTCTGGTGACTGTCATGGCGATCAACCTGATGGGCGACGGCTTGCGCGATGCGCTTGATCCGCGCTTGCGAAAGAGTTGAGCCATGCCGCTTCTCGACATCAAGAATCTTTCCGTTGATTTCCGCACCTCATCCGGCTGGTTCCGGGCCGTCGATGGCGTGTCACTGTCGGTGGACCAGGGCCGCATCCACGCCATTGTCGGCGAGTCAGGTTCCGGCAAATCGGTTGCCATGTTGGCGGTCATGGGTCTCCTGCCCAAGACAGCCCGCGTCAGCGCCGATCACATCAGGTTCGATGACCGGGACTTCCTGACAATATCGGCGGAAGGCCGCCGCAAGATCATCGGCAAGGACATGACGATGATCTTCCAGGAGCCGATGACCAGTCTCAACCCGTGTTTCACCGTGGGCTTCCAGGTGGGCGAGGCGTTGAAAACCCACCTCGGCTACAACAAGGCGCAACAGCGGGCCCGCACCATCGAGCTTCTCGATGCCGTGGGCATTCCGGCACCCAAGCAGCGGCTTTCGTCATATCCCCATCAGTTTTCCGGTGGCATGGCGCAGCGCGTAATGATTGCCATGGCGCTCGCCTGCAAGCCGAAGCTCATCATCGCCGATGAACCGACGACAGCACTTGATGTCACCATCCAGGCGCAGATTCTCGATCTCCTGACGAAATTGCAAAAGGACACGGGCACCGCCCTCGTGCTCATCACCCATTCCATGGGTGTGGTTGCGGAAACTGCCGAGACCGTGAGCGTGCATTACGCCGGTCAAAAGGTTGAAGAACGCAGCGTCCGCGATCTCTTTGCCCATCCCCGCCATCCCTATACGGCGGCCCTTTTGTCGTCACTCCCCGAGCGCGCCAAGGGCCGCAAGCTCCCCTCGATTCCAGGCACGGTGCCTGGGCAGTTTGACAGGCCGAAGGGGTGTCTTTTTGCACCACGCTGCACCAAGGTGCAGGCCTTGTGCCACCACACGGCACCAAGCCTCAACCATGATGTGCTCTGCCACTTTCCAATTCTGGAAAAGGCAAAAACAAAGGCAAAGGCGCGGGCATGACGACGGTACTCGAAGCCCGTGACCTGAAGCGCCATTACAATGTGAGCCGCGGCCTGTTTGCAAAGCCTGCGTTGTTGAAGGCGCTGGATGGCGCGAGCTTCACGCTGGCCAAGGGCAAAACGCTCGCTGTTGTCGGCGAATCAGGCTGTGGCAAATCCACCTTGGCGCGGCTCTTGACCATGATCGAACTGCCGACGGAGGGCTCCTTCCGCATCGCCGACACGGAACTGGCGGGCGCCAACGCTGAAACACTGCGCATGCTCCGTCCCAAGGTGCAGATTGTTTTCCAGAATCCTTATGGCTCGCTCAACCCGCGCCAGAAAATCGGCCATGCGCTGGAAGAACCATTACTCGTCAATGGCCGCTTCAATGCTGGGGAACGCACCCGCCGCGCCCGCGAAATGATGCAGCTCGTGGGCCTTCGCCCCGAGCACTATGACCGCTACCCCCACATGTTTTCCGGCGGCCAGCGCCAGCGCATAGCCATTGCCCGCGCATTGATGCTTGATCCCGATATCCTGGTGCTCGATGAACCTGTCTCGGCGCTTGATCTGTCAATCCAGGCGCAGGTGCTCAATCTCCTTGCGGAATTGCAGGAGCGCCTGCAGCTGGCCTACGTCTTCATCAGCCATGATCTCTCGGTGGTCCGCCACATCGCCGACGATGTGATGGTCATGTATCTGGGCCGCGTTGTTGAACAAGGTCCGAGTGCCGTGGTGTTTGGCAAGCCCCAGCATCCCTATACCAAGGCGCTGCTATCGGCCACACCCGTTGCCGATCCCGCCGCAAAAAGCCGGCGCATCGTGCTGAAAGGCGAATTGCCCTCGCCACTTGCGCCACCATCGGGTTGCAGTTTCCGCACCCGCTGTCCGATTGCGGTTGCCCATTGCGCCGAAGAGGAACCGCATTTGCGGCTCTTGAACAGGGCGCTGGTATCCTGCCACGAAGTCTAGCGTCAGGTCCCGGAATGCAAAACATGAGTTCAAATTCCACGGATTTTGACGATGCGATTTCGAAAGCCCGGAATTCCAATGCCGTCTGGGAAGTTTTGGAGGGATTTTCCAGGGCGGTTGTCGGCCACAAGCTCTTCACGGTCATGACCGTGGATATCGCCGCCGGCCTTGCCCGCCGGGCCTACAGCAATGATCCGCGGAACTATCCGGTGTCCGGCACCAAGCCCATTCATCGCGACGGCTGGTTTGACATCGTTCACGGCGAAAAACGGAGCTTTGTTGCCAATACCATTGCCGACATCGCGAAAGTTTTCCCCGATTTTGAACTCATTGCATCGCTGGGCTGCGGGTCGGTGATGAACCTGCCTGTGGTGTCGCAAGGCGAGCTCGTTGCGACGATCAACATGCTGCATGTCGCCCGTCACTTTACGCCTGAACGGGTGGCGGCAGCCGAGGCGTTTCTTGCCGTTCCGTCAAAGCTCTGCCACGCGCTGGCCACGCAATTTGACACGCGGACCGGAAAGCTCGATTGAAGATACAAAGGGCAAAGCCGGAACGATGAGGGACGACGGGCGAACGGGCAGGTTGGGCAGCGCACTGCGGCGCGGCGGCACATTTCTGGCGACGCTGGGACTGACTTTTCTTGGCCTCACCGCCGTCACCTTCCTGATCAGCAGGCTGACCAAGATTGATCCGGTTCTGGCCATCGTCGGCGACAAGGCATCAAACGAGGTCTACCAGAAAACCTTCATTGCACTGGGCCTCGACCAGCCGTTGGTCGTGCAATACGGCGTCTATCTCAAGAAATTGCTGAGTGGTGATTTCGGCGTCTCGGTTTTGACCGCGCAACCGGTGCTGAGTGACCTTGTCCGGGTGTTTCCGGCGACCTTCGAGCTTGCCACCATCGCCATCTTCATCGGTGTGTTGGCAGGCGTTCCCGCCGGTGTTCTGGCGGGTGCCCGCAAGGGACGCTTGCCGGACCATGTGGTGCGCGTCGTCGGGCTGTTTGGCTATTCGGTGCCGGTGTTCTGGCTGGGTCTCGTTGGTCTTTTTGTCTTTTACGGCAAGCTCGATTGGGTATCCGGCACCGGACGGCTTGATGTCTTCTACGAGGATATTGTGACGGCGCATACCGGCGTGATCCTTGTTGACTCGGCCATCGCGGGTGAATGGGGAATTTTCGCCAACGCTGTCAGTCATTTGATCCTGCCGGCCAGCATTCTCGGCTACTATTCCCTTGCCTATATCGCCCGCATGACCCGCAGTTTCATGATCGAGCAGCTGAGCCAGGAATATGTGACAGCAGCCCGCATCAAGGGCCGCTCGTTTTGGGGTGCGGTGTGGCTGCATGCCTTCCCCAACATCATGGTGCCGTTGATCACGGTGATCGGCCTCAGCTATGCCTCGCTGCTCGAGGGTGCGGTACTGACCGAAACCGTCTTTGCCTGGCCGGGTCTTGGCCTACATCACGCGCGCCCTGTTCAACAGCGACATGAATGCGGTGCTTGGCGGTACGGTGCTGGTGGGTGCCGTGTTCATCGGCGTCAACCTGTTCTGTGATCTCCTCTACAAGGTCTTCGATCCGAGGCTGCGCAACGCATG
>JANNFZ010000540.1:0-3004 GCA_031380375.1 Hyphomicrobiales bacterium | reverse complement strand
CGAATATCACCGATCGCAATCGGGTCAATCCCGGCGAAGGGCTCATCAAGGAGCATGAACTGGGGTTTGGCGGCAAGGGCTCGGGCGATTTCCACCCTGCGACGTTCACCGCCAGAGAGCGCAACAGCCGGCGAATGCCGGAGATGGGCGATTGAGAATTCATCATACAACTCACGCAACTGACGCTCGCGCGCGGACTTTTCCTTCACATGAAGTTCAAGCACGCTGCGCAAATTTTGTTCAACGGTGAGACCGCGGAAAATCGAGCTTTCCTGCGGCAGGTAACCAACACCCAAACGCGCCCTTTGATACATGGGCAGGTGTGTGATCTCCTCGCCATCAAGCCGGATCGACCCTTTGTCGGCGGCAATGAGACCCGTGATCATGTAGAACAGGGTTGTCTTGCCGGCGCCATTGGGGCCGAGCAGGCCCACAGCTTCACCACGCCTCACGCTGATTGACACATCGCGGACGACGGGCCTTCCGCGATAGCTCTTGGCGAGGTTCTCGGCGGACAGACCTTCGGTTCCCGGCCCATTGCCCGATCCGGGCTTGAAAGCACGGGGGGCAAGCGGCCTTGCTGCGACGCGCATCCGGTCGGGGGGCGCCTGCTGATTACGAACCATTTATCTTAATTCCAGGTGAATCCGCCGTCGATTTCAGCCTCATTTCGGAACAAAACTGCCTTTGACCCGGCCGCCCTTCATGACGGTGTGCTTGGTCTTGAGATTGGCTGAAAGCTCAGGGCCCCGCAGCACGGTCTGGCCCTGCTTCACCGTGACATTGCCGGAGACGATCAATTCGTCACGGCGGACATAAAATGTGGCCCTGTCGCCGGTAATCACTTGGGTGTCGGTGGTGATGCGGATATTGCCCTTGCAGACAAGGGTATCGACATCGGCTTTCATGGTGCCGTCTGGTTGTTTCACATCAACATAGGTCACGACCATTTCCTCGGCCCTAATGATTTCGTGCTCGCGCCTGGCGATCACGTCGCCCCTGATAACTGCCAGCTTGTCGGTTTCAATGATCTCCATTTCGGCGGCCTCAATATCAACCGCCGTCTGGGCCAAAACGAGGCCGGCATCGAGCCACAGCACGGCGCCCGCCACAAGTCCCAGAGCCAGTTTCTTCATGGTCGATCTCCTGATGGGCGGTCTTGTGTCACGAAGCGGGCCTTGACGCCACCCTTGAATAACATGCGGCTTCCGCGCTCCGACACGGTGAAACTGTCAGCCGTGATTGTCCCGCCAATGACCTCGACCCGGACGGGGGATTTTGATTGCAGGGTCTGGGTGTCGGTATTGACGATTGCCCCGTCCATGGTGGCGCGAAAGCGCTGGGCCTCGTCAAAGACCACCTGCCCTTGCAATTCCAGAAGCTTGCTGTCCGTATCGTAGCGGGCCTTGGCAGAAGTCACCGTCAGGGGGTTGCCATCGGGCCGCTGGAACATGCCGTTCACGGTTTTGAGGTGTACGAGGGTTTCTTCATCCCGGTCCTGCAAGCCCACTGCCGCCGTCACTTCAAAGGGCTGGTTTCCGGCATCGGTGCCGGAAATCGTCGCATTTGTGCCTCTGACCAGATCAGGATTTTTGACCGAGCCTGCATTTATGCCCGGGGCAGGTGCTGCCCGGTCAAAGGCACCGAGTTCAGCCAGGTAAAACAGAAACAATGCACAGCCCGCCAGGGCCGCTGCATAGGCCAGTCCGCGTGACAGGCCATGGCGGCGGATGGCGCGCCGGACATTGCGCGCACGCGGTGACAGGGCCTCAGTGCGCGAAGACATCTTCCTCGCCCCAGCCGCCAAGATCGAGGGCGGCGCGTGTCGGCACAAACTCAAAGCAGGCCTTGGCCAGCGTCATGCGGCCTTCGCGCTCGAGCATCTGGTCGAGCCGCGCTTTCATTTCGTGAAGGTACAACACATCTTGCGCGGCATAGGTTTTTTGCGCCTCGCTCAGCACATGGCGGCCCCAGTCAGAGCTTTGCTGCTGCTTGTTGGCTTCGATGTCGAGGAGTTCCTTCAGAATGTCCTTGAGGCCGTGGCGGTCGGTGTAGGTGCGGGCGATCTTGGAGGCGATCTTGGTGCAATAGAGGGGTGCCGTGTCGGCACCCAGATAGTGCTTCAGCACCGCCACATCAAAACGCGCGAAATGGAAAATCTTGAGAACACTTTGGTCTTCGAGCAGGGCTTTGAGGCGCGGGGCCGCAAAACTTGCGGGATCAATCTGCACGACATGGGCATGGCCATCGCCTGTGGACAGTTGCACCACGCAAAGCCGGTCCCGGCGCGGGTTGAGGCCCAGTGTTTCGGTGTCGATGGCAACGGCGTCACCCGCCTTGAAATCGGCGGGCAAATCGCCCCGGTAGAGTTTAACGGTCATGGGTAGTGCATATCCTCGTGGATCAACAGAAATGTGGCTTACAGGGTGCGGGCGGAAGGTTCAATGTGTTCGGTGAATTGGTGGTAGTCCATTCGCACAGCAGATTGCAGGTTGCCGAATAACTCCGCATACGGAACAATTGGCCCTTCGAGGCCCACTTCGTGGGCACCTCAGGGTGAGGATAACCCGTTGAATTTCCTCATGCTGAGGTGCTCCCGGCAACGCCGGGGGCCTCGAAGCATGTGCCAAAGTGCAGTTTTTCAGCGGTTTGCATGACCAGATTTTGGCCTATTTCACTTTTGTTCGCCGTCGAGGCGGAGCTTTCAGACCGGGTTGACTTCCACCCAACAAGGCCAGCCGCCGCCCGGCTTCTCGGGCAATTAATGCTTGCAAGGCAAGATGGATGATTGCCGATGTGTCGGTTTCGCCCACATATTTTTGGGCAGCGGCCAGCAATTCATCGTCGATCACAACTCTGACAAGCATGGCCAAATGGTCTTTCGTGGCTGCGCCGCGCATCGCCCAATGAAGCGGAGTGTGGTGCCCTGAAGAGGACTCGAACCTCCACGACTTTCATCGCTAGTACCTGAAACTAGTGCGTCTACCAATTCCGCCATCAGGGC
>JANNFZ010000538.1:0-2261 GCA_031380375.1 Hyphomicrobiales bacterium | reverse complement strand
GGGGGCGTTGTCGGGTTCTTTGGCATCGGGGTCAGCCTCGTCATGTTCATGCTGGGCCTCCGCCATCTTGGCGCGGCCCGAACCGGGGCTTATTTTTCGCTCGCACCTTCCATCGGCGCGGTTCTGGCGATTCTGCTGCTGCATGAACCCATCACGCCACAGCTTCTGATCGCCGGCGTGCTCATGGCGATCGGCCTCTGGCTTCATCTGGCCGAGCGGCACGCTCATGACCATACCCATGAAGAATTGGAGCACGACCATCTTCACCAACACGACGCGCATCATGATCACACGCATGACGGCAATGTAGCCGAGCCGCATTCCCATCCGCACCGGCACAGGCCAACACGGCACAGTCACCCGCACTACCCGGATTTGCATCATCGCCACGGGCACGGTTAGGACGGCATGTTGGCGTTTCTGGTCGATCTCAGCCGGGGGCGTCCGAACAAGTTTGGCTCCGAAGGCCTCCGAGGCCGTAAAACTTCAGTATTTTACGCTCTTTTTTGCATTTTTGACGCTGGTTTCACGGCGCTGTCACAGCGCCTTGATGGCGGCAACCTAGGTTTTGGTCATGTCAAAGGCAGAACGGGTTGACCGCCTGCCGGGACAGCAACCAAGGGGTCAAAAAAATGACAACGCTTCTCTCAAACGCCACGACCTTCACGCTGCCGATGAGCGGGACTTTCACCAGGATTTCTGCCGCCCTCAACCACTATCTTGCGGCCAAGTCCGGGAAGGCGCGCCTGGCTGTTCATGTCAAGCATTTGGCGGCAATGGATCCCCACATGCTGAATGACATTGGTTTGAAGAATTTCAACCGGCTGCCGCTGGCCCAGCAGAAAAGCGTGCTTGTTGAAGCCAGCAAGGACGGGCATCACGTCTAGAGCGAAGGATGGTCAATTGAAGTCGTCTCTCTCCATGACTCCATCGGCGGGCTTGCCTGTCGGCGGACTTGATCCGCTGAATCCGCCGAACCAGCCTTTCTGCGAGTCTGGGTGGGCGGGTTAAACCCGCCCATGGAGGAAATTTGGATTCAATTGACCGCGCGATGCTCTAATCGTGGAAGCCGGCCTTTTTGAGGGCGGCATGCAAGAAGTCTACCTCAGCGCGGTCGGCGAAAGGAAGTGTGGCGACAAAATGCGTGAATGTGATGCCCGGCAAAGTCTGGCGCGCCAGAACCACATAGCGGCCTGCTTCGTCGGGGTTTCCAAGCATGCCGTAAGCTGCCGCAAGCAGAAAGCAGGTGCGGTGATTATACACCCGACAATTTTCAAGGGCCGTGATTGCATCGTCGAAGCGTCTTGCAAAAAACAGTATCTTGCCATGGATGTAGTAAAGCCAGGCAGGCGGATAGGGGTCGCGGTTCAACGCCTCTTCGATTGTCATGAGGGCGTCCGCGTAGCGGCCAAGATGAAGCAGCAAATTCGCGTAGTCCCCGCGAATGTTGATCTCCAATGGATTGAGTTCAATGGCGCGCCTTAAATGATGGGCGGAACGGTCCAGCTTTTTTTGATAGGTTAAAGCCATGCCCGCGGCGTGATGAGCCGTTGCCTCGTCGGGACCAAGTTCGAGCGCCTTGTCGGCCTGTTCCAGGGCACGATTGAGGTATTCAATCTCGCCGTGGTTCCAGAAATTTCCGACCAGGGCAATGGCCCACCACGCATGGGCAAGGCAAAATTCAGGATCGAGTTCGACAGCCTTGGCAAAAAACCCGGCTGATGCCGCTTCCTCGGCACGGTTGCAGATTTCCCTGCCTTTCAGGAAAAACTCATAGGCTGACCAATTCTCCGTTGGTTTCTTGCGGATGGAGGAAGCATCCGCGTTGATAACCCTGCCGCCCAATGCCGTTACAATGCGCGCGACCACCTCATCCTGCACCTGGAAAATGTCTGCCGTCGTTCGGTCGTAGCGCTCGCTCCAGACCAAATTCCCGGTAGGCACTTCCATGAGCTGGCAGGAGATCATCATTTTATTTCCCGAAATGCGGGTGGTGCCCTTCACCAAATACTTGACGCCGAGCAACGCTCCGACATTGCTGCTGTCGCCAACTTCACCTGAAATCTTGAACGTTGAAAACCGCGTCCGCACTTGCATTTCACGGAAGCGCGAAAGCTGGATTGTAATGTCTTCGGTGATGCCGTCACTCAAATATTGCTGGTTTGGATCACCCCCGATATTGGCAAACGGCAAGACTGCAATTGAAGGCTTCTCGTGAAGATTTGTGTCCGGGGTTGCTGGCGTGAATTTGGGCGATGGCG
>JANNFZ010000475.1:0-5558 GCA_031380375.1 Hyphomicrobiales bacterium | reverse complement strand
CAATCCCATCAGCACCCAGCAACAGCCGAGGCACTGCAGGCCATGCGCCGCCCCCATGCGGAATACGCCCACAGCGTCATTGCGCCAACGCCGTGCCAGAAACATGAGCGGCACCTGGCAATTGCGCAGACACGCATGTTTCAGTGGCGTCAGCTGGTAAACGCCGGCAAGCAACAACAGCCCGCCGCCAAGCACCTTGCTGGTAACAGCCATCATGCCGCTGAGAGGGACCACATTCTGCACCGCGAGTTGCAAAGCAACGGCAGCCACACTGAATCCTGTCCAAACGACGGCATAGCCAAGCACGAATGACACGAGAGGCGGTTGGGAGTGGCCCTTCGACAGATGGCTGCGGCGCATGCTGGCATAGAGCAAAATAACGGGTGCAGCCGAAGGCAGCATCATCGCCATCATCATGCTCCACCACATGACCAACAGCAGGATTGCAGCGGCCAGGGGCCCCTCGAACAGGGGCATGCCCATCATGCCCATCATCAGGGCATCACCCGTCCACAGCGTTGCAGCGAGGCCCAGTGCCGCAACGAGGGCCAGCAGTGCCAGCACGGCAACACGCTCATGCACCGCCACCTTTTCAATCAACGATGGCGGCAAGTCACTGCCTGTCATAGTGTCAGTGAACCACGCCCTTGCCCGTCATGTGAATGAGCGCCAGATGGGCATGGCAGTCCTTGGTGTCGAGTATGATTGGGCCAGCTGACTTGGCTTTGCCGCTGGCATATTCCGCCTCGCTGTATTCAAATCCCGACCGCAGCGACACTTTGGCATGATGCGGGGCCCCGGTGATGGGATTGCGGATGGCGGTGGTCGCCACATCAAGCATGCCGGGGACATGGATTTCACCGTCACAGCTCTTCATGTCCGCCTTGATGTTAATGCGCCGGAACACGGGGTCGTGCATTTTCACAATGGTCGTGGAAAACACCTGGAAAATCGTGGCACCGGGTTCGCTGTCCTGCCCCGACAGTATTTTGAGAATGGCTTCGCGCTGCTCCGGTGACGCGCGCTCGTCAACGATGGCTTGCGCTTCGCCTTGGCCCAGATGGATAGGCCCCGGCCAGGCAAAAGTGGCAGCCCAGTTCAAGCCATCAAGCTTGACCCTGCCATGGTTGCCTTTCTCGATGTGCATGCCAACCGCCGCGCGGCAATCACCATGCGTCGGCAATGCGTTGAACTGGCAAGGACATCCGTAGTCACAATTGCAGGTCGAGATTTCTGGACCACGCAGCATCCATTCGGTCATAGACATGGCATTCTCCCTCACTGGAGTTATCGAGTGCCCCGACCGGAAAAGTTTTTAGCATCTTCCGCCTTTGCCTGCCACTGGTAATGCGCGGGTGGTGAAGCTAGCGCAGATCCATCAACACCTTCGGCAATGCAGCAGCAAGCAGGTCCAGGTCTTTCTCCGTTCCGGCACTGATGCGAATACAGCGGTTGAGGGGGGCAACACCCGGCATGCGAATGAAAATGCCATACCGCAAAAGCCCGTCAACGATGGCCCGCGCATAAGCGCCGTCACGGCCGCAATCGATTGTCACAAAATTCGTGGCTGATGGCAGCGCATTCAGGCCATTGGCGGCAGCGATGGCGGCAATCTGTTGCCGCGCCGCCGCAACTTTTGCTTTCACCTCGGCGACGTAGGCCTGATCCGCGATGGCAGCGATTGCTGCCGCCTGCGAGACCCTGGATATGCCGAAATGATTGCGGATTTTGTCAAATGCTGAAATCACATCTGCATGGCCAAAGGCATAACCGACGCGGATGCCCGCCATGCCATGGGCCTTGGAGAAAGTGCGAAAGCGCAAAACATTTTTGCGCGACACGTCAATTGCCGGGGCCGTGCCATCGGGCGCAAATTCCACATAGGCTTCGTCAAGCAGCAACAGACATTGTTCCGGCACCGAATCGATCAGGCGCTGCACATCTTCTGCGGACCACACGGTGCCCATGGGATTGTCGGGATTGGCGAAATACAAGAGCTTGGCATTCTCGCGCTTGACCAACGCCAGCAACGCTTCCGGGTCTTCCCGGTCATTGAAATAAGGTGCAGTCACCAGCCGCCCACCGCTCGCCGCCACATGAAAATTAAACGTCGGATAGGCCCCAAGCGAAGTCGCCACTGTGTCACCCGGATCAATGAACAGCCTGACGACCAGCCCAAGCAGCCCGTCGATGCCCTCGCCCGGCACCACATTCGCTGGGGCAATGCCTAAATGTTTCGCCAGCGAATCTTTCAACTCGAATGTTTCGGGATCGCCATAGCGCCAGCTTTCAGACGCCGCTGCCTGCATGGCGGCAATGGCTTTTGGCGAAGGCCCGAACACGCTTTCATTGGCCCCAATGCGCGCCGCAATGGCTGCCCCACTCCGCCGCTCCAGCGCTTCCGGTCCGACGAATGGAACAGTGGAGGGGAGCTTGTCGATGATGGGGGTGAATCGCATTTCCATACCTTAGCCCTCTCCCGTCTTCGATGGCAGAGGGTCCGCGAAGCGGGGGAGAGGGCCGTTCTGAGGTACGCCCTTCAATCCTGTTGTGGCAACGCCGGTTTTCCCCTATCGCCTGCGCCACCAACCCAAGGAGAGACGCATTCATGGCCCGCATCACCCTTCGCCAATTGCTCGACCACGCTGCCGAGCATGACTATGGCGTTCCCGCTTTCAACATCAACAACATGGAACAAGCGCTCGCCATCATGGCGGCGGCCGACAAGGCTGATGCCCCAGTGATCATCCAGGCCTCGCGGGGAGCCCGCTCCTATGCCAACGACATCATGCTCCGCCACATGATGGATGCCGTCACCGAAATCTATCCGCATATTCCCGTCTGCGTGCATTTGGACCACGGCAATGAAGCGGCAACCTGCATGACCGCCATTCAATCGGGCTTCACATCGGTGATGATGGATGGCTCCCTCAAGGCCGACGGCAAGACACCCGGCGACTGGGACTATAATGTCGGCGTCACGCGCGAAGTCACACGCATGGCGCATTTGGGTGGCATTTCCGTCGAAGGCGAACTTGGTGTTTTGGGCTCGCTTGAAACCGGCATGGGCGACAAGGAAGATGGCCACGGGGCTGAAGGCAAACTCTCCCATGACCAGTTGCTCACCAACCCGCAGGAAGCCGTGAAATTCGTGGCCGAAACCGATGTCGATGCGCTGGCCATCGCTATGGGCACCTCGCATGGTGCCTATAAATTTACGCGGAAGCCCGATGGTGCGGTACTCGCCATGCATGTGATCGAGGAAATCCACCGCCTGCTGCCCAACACGCATCTTGTGATGCATGGCTCGTCGTCGGTGCCGGAGGATTTGCAAGAAGTAATCAACAAATTCGGCGGCAAGATGAAGCCGACTTGGGGTGTTCCAGTGGCTGAAATCCAGCGCGGCATCAAGCACGGTGTGCGCAAAATCAACATCGACACCGACAACCGCATGGCGCTGACGGGTGCCATCCGCAAGGTCTTTGCCGAAGACCCGAGTGAGTTCGATCCGCGCAAATATCTGAAACCCGCCATGGAGGCGATGACAAAACTCTGCACCATGCGTCTCAACGAATTCAACACGGCAGGCCAGGCCTCGAAGATCAAAAAAGTATTGCCCGTGGCTGAAATGGCCAAGCTTTATGCCAAGGGCGAGTTGAAGCAGAAAATCGCGGCTTGATGTGGCCGCAGATTGCGCTTGAGGGCTCCCGCAAAGGAGCCCTTTCTCTTTTTTTCATGCTCTTTACACTGTGTAAGCAATATGCTTACATCATACGATGATCGTGAGTTTCAAGAACAAGGCACTCGCGGAATTGTGGTCAAAGGGTCGAACGTCCAAAATCGACCGGCGGTTGCAAGACCGGATTTTGCTGCGTCTTGACCGGTTGGATGCCTGTTCGAGTGCGGTCGAAATGAACCTGCCGGGATTTGATTTCCATGCGCTCAAAGGCTTTGTGCCAACCCGCTACACGATACACGTCAACGGACCGTGGTGCCTGACGTTTGAGTTCGCGGATACAGACGCGGTGCGCGTGGATTTAGAACAGTATCACTGAGGAGAGTTTGATGGTTGAGCATCTTGCCAAACGCAACCGGAACCGCTGCCCGTCGCACCCGGGAGCGCTCTTGCGCGAGGTTGTCATTCCGGCAACGGGGCGCACCAAAGTTGAGATTGCCAAACTGTTGGGCATTTCGCGGCAACATCTCCATGACATCTTGCGCGAAGCCAAACCCGTTTCCCCGGTTGTGGCGGTGCGGCTCGGAAAACTGTTTGGTGACGGAGCGGCACCGTGGCTGCGCATGCAAGCAGCGCATGATACATGGCTAGCGGAACAAGACATCGATTTGAGTTCCATTCCGACGATCCGGGCTGCGTGAGGGGAGAGTGCGACATCAAGCATGGCGTTCGCAAGATCAAAATGGTGCTGCCAGTGGCTGAAATGGCCAAACGCTACGCCAAGGGCGAGTTGAAACAGAAGTTTGCTTGATCAATCCTCACGCTCCCCCAACTCGTTGGGGGAGCCCCCCGAAGGTTTGAGGGGCAAGTGACCTCGTTGAGGCTATTTTCACCGCACTTGACTAACAATTATTTCGCGCCGGAAAAATCGCTGCCCTTTCGCTGCATGTGGAGCCCGTTGAGGCATCGCATATCAGCTACCGCTGTGGCGGAAAGCCGAACAACTTAGTTGGACGATTGTAGCCAGTAAGCTCGTGCATTTTATTGAAGAACTCGACCAAGAATGAATCTAGCGTACCCAAATCAACTGCGTTTAGTTTCTTGCGGAGATTGACGCTATCTAAAGAGAAATTCCTATTAGGGTCAAAAATACCACCTTCGATAGCAAGTATTCGGTTTTTCACACCTTGCAACCCAACTTCGACAACGAAAGGTGGCTCAATTCTACTAATTTCTCTTTGAAAAACTAGAGCGTCGTTCAAACCTTGAGTGAAGCAATATTCGAGAACGCGCGCTGGGATGAATTCAGCAGATTCGCGCCCCACCACTTCAGAGTTCAGTGCCCATATTTCTCCGTAGCGAAAATATTGAACAAGACTTTCGATCACCGTCGCTTGCCTGGGCGCATTAAACTGGATCACCCCAAAATCATTTTCTCGACTATAGCCACGACCTGCTTCACGGGACATCGCGTCATCTTCAGGAGAAAAGGCACCAAACTTCTTTGCCCCTTTCTTCAGATCACTCAGTGATCTTGGGGTATCAGGCCTTGGATGTGGAATTACACGCAGATAGGCGACAGCCTCTCCTGGAAAATTATGACTGATCTTTCCCGTTGCTGGGTTGCTTCTGCTGGTCGCAAGCACTTCTGATTTTTCGAAGAAAAATCCCTTTCCACGCCTCGCTCGTTCCTCATCAACAATCTGTTCTCCTGCGACCGGAACTTCGGCGAGCATTGGCTTGAGGCTTGAAACAAGCCGTCCGACAAGCTTCCTTCTTTCTGCATCGATTTGATCGTTCGATGCATTGCTATCAAGTTGATACTCAATTGGACCCGCCTTGTGACGTATGTCGAAGGGAAGATCTTCTCTGGTGCCAATTG
>JANNFZ010000468.1:0-1929 GCA_031380375.1 Hyphomicrobiales bacterium | reverse complement strand
CTCGAACGCCCGCAAACCCATGTTGGTGCGGGTGTTCAAAGTGGCACTGCCGAGATGGGGCAGCAGGAAGACGTTCGCAAGTGCGCGATAGCGGGAATCGAGATTGGGCTCATTGGCAAAGACATCAAGCCCCGCCGCCGCGATGTGGCCAGACGTGAGTGCGGCGATCAACGCGTCATCGTCGACGATACCGCCACGCGCCGTGTTCACGACGATAGCCCCTTACGGCATCAGGGCAAGGGCGTGTGCGTTGACCATGCCTTTGGTCTCCGGCGTCATGGCGCAGTTGATGGAGAGAAAGTCACAGTGGGGCAGAAGGTCATCGAAGGTTGCGTGATAGACCGCGTCGCCTGCATCGGCCACGGGTTTCCGGTTGTGATAGTGGATCACCATGCCGAAGGCCCGGGCACGCTTTGCAACAGCCTGGCCGATGCGGCCCATGCCGACAATGCCAAGCCTGCGGCCTGAAACATCATGGCCGAGCGGGGCGACGATGGAGGCTGGCGGCCAGCGGTTTTCCCGGACCATGCGCTCGCCCCAATGGGCACCGCGCGCCGCACCCAGCATAAGGAGCAGTGCGATGTCGGCGGTCGCATCAGTCAGCACGCCCGGCGTGTTGGTGGTGATGATGTCCCGCGCAATTGCTGCGACATGGTCGATGTGTTCATGGCCGACGGAAACTGTGGCGATGATCTTGACAGAGGTCGGAAGGGCTTTGAGCATGTCGGCGCTGAATTTGTCCATGGACGTTATGACCAACCCGTCGCAGCCTTCGGCACTTGCAATAATCTCGTTTGAAGTCATGGGTTTGTCTGTCGTATTGAAAGTGCAACTGAAACTCTGGGCAAAGGCCTGTTCGGCCTTCTCCGGCAATTTCCGGGTCACCAGGAGTTTCAGCGCTTTTTCGCCATGGTTCATGTTATGATGTTCTCAACTCTTTTGGATGCCAATGTCTCTCATGAATCGCCACCTTGTTTCCAGTGCCAGTTTTGCCTTGCTCCTGTGTGTTGGCGAGGCTGGTGCCGCAGCGCTCGCTCCGCACCGCGCCTATTATGATCTCGAGGTCAAACGTCTCGAGCAAGGCGGCGGCATTTCCACCATCAAGGGCAAACTCGCATATGAAATCACCGGTTCGGTGTGTGACGGCTATGCCGTCAACTACCGGATTGCCAACCGCTTCGCCTATGCCGAGGGCGGAATTCAGGTGATCGACACCCAGATGACCTCGTGGGAATCGGGCGACGGTCTGGAAATGGACTTGAGCCAGAAGCAGTTTCTCGACGCCAAGTTGACGAGCGAAAGCCGCGTCAAGGTGAAGAAACCCGCCAACGACAGGCCGGGTGACGCGGAAGCCGTATTGCCCGTGCCGAAGCAATTCCAGACTGACGCCAAGGCGATTTTCCCGACGGCTTTCCAGGTTCGCCTGATCGAAGCCGCCCTCAAGGGGGAAAGCCGCGACGAGACGCTGATCTATGAAGGCGCCGACGACGAGAAGCCCATGCGCGTCATCAGTTTTATCAGCCCGAAGCGCAGCAAGGTGGCGCTCAGCAACGAAGCACCGGAAACCGATGTGACAGCGCTGAACAAACTGCCGTCGTGGCCTGTCTCCATCAGTTATTATCCGATTGAAGGCAACGGTGATGATGAGCCGGTTTATCAGGCAAGTTTCACGATGCTTGAGAATGGCATCTCGACCGATCTGGTTCTCGATTTCGGCACCTATGCACTGGCTGGCAAACTCTCCAAGCTGGTGTTGCTCAAGGCCGAGCCGTGCAAGTGATTTTCCTTTAAATCCGCCGCATGTTCCCCATTTATGCGCAGGCTTCACCCGACTATGCTGGGTGAGGGGGAGAGTTGACGAAATGAAAGAGGTCGGCCAGGCCGGAAAACCTGCATCGCAACCCGGCGATGTTGCGGCCTTTCTCGACA
>JANNFZ010000436.1:0-9043 GCA_031380375.1 Hyphomicrobiales bacterium | reverse complement strand
CCCGCGGTGAGGTGGCCGATGCTCTTGAACAGGCTGTAGGCGATGATCGGCTCGAACGCGTTGAGCTGCAATTGCCCGCCCTCGGCCGCCATCGTGATGGTCATGTCGTTGCCGATCACCTCGAACGCGATCTGGTTCATCACCTCGGGGATGATCGGATTGACCTTGCCGGGCATGATCGAGGAACCGGCGGCGCGTGCCGGCAGGCGGATTTCGTTGAGCCAGGCCTGCGGGCCGCTCGACAACAGGCGCAGGTCGTTGCAGGTCTTGGAGAGCTTGACCGCGACCCGCTTGAGTACCCCCGAGAGCTGCACGAAGGCACCGGTATCCTGGGTCGCTTCGATGAAATTCGGCGCCATCACCAGCGCCTCGCCGCTCAAGCGGGCGAGGTGGCGGCAGGCGGTGGCGGCGTAGGCCGGATCGGTGTTGATGCCGGTGCCGATAGCGGTCGCACCGAGGCTGATCTCGCGCAACAAAGACAAGGCCTCGGTGAGCCGCGCCTCGTCTTCACCGAGCATCACCGCGTAGGTCGAAAATTCCTGGCCGAGTGTCATCGGCACCGCATCCTGCAGTTGCGTGCGGCCGATCTTGAGCACATCGCGAAACTCGAAAGCCTTGGATTCGAACGCCGCACGCAGGTGCGCCATCGCCGCGATCAGCTTCTTGATCGCGAACACCGACATCAGGCGCAGGGCGGTGGGATAGACATCATTGGTCGATTGCGAGCAGTTGACGTCCTCGATCGGATGCAGCGCCGCATAGTCGCCACGCTGCCGCCCCAGCAGTTCGAGCGCCCGATTGGCGATGACTTCATTGGCATTCATGTTGGTCGAGGTGCCGGCTCCTCCCTGCACCATGTCGACGATGAAATTCGCATGGCCTTCACCGCCTATGATCTGGTCACAGGCTGAGGCAATGGCGTTTGAGGTTTTCTGGTCAAGCGACCCCAGTTCGGCATTGGCGATGGCCGCCGCCTTCTTGGTCATGGCCAGCGACACCACGAGTTCGGGATAATGCCGGAGCAGCGTGCCGGTGATGGGGAAATTGGCGGCGGCGCGGGCGGTGTGCACGCCATAGTCGGCCGTTGCGGGCACGGCCATTTCGCCGAGGGAATCACGTTCAATGCGGGTGCTTTTGCTCATGGAAAGAAAGCTACGCCTTGGCGTTCAACTCCGCAATGTGGCACCCGTCGCCTTGGCCACTGCGGCAATGATTTTTGCCGAGACGTCTTCGATTTCCGCGTCGTTCATGGTTTTGTCGCGAGGTTGTATTGTGACCTCGAGGGCGAGTGAGGTCTTGCCATCGGCGAGCTTGAACACATCGAACACCGAGGCTTCGGCAATCAATTGTTTGTCCACGCCCTTGACGGCCTTGACCAACTCTGCGGCCTGCACATTGTCATCCACAACAAATGCAAAGTCGCGGGACACCGCCATCAAATCGGCAACGGTGAGTGCGGCGCGGGCTGTGCCTTTTTGGCGGGCGGCAGGAATGGCGCTGAGGACAATCTCAAAACCCGCAATCGGACCCTTCACATCCATGTCGCGCAAAAGTTTTGGATGGATTTCACCAAAATGCGCCAGCTTGTTCTGCGGCCCCATTTGCAACGTGCCGGAGCGGCCGGGGTGGAACCAGTCGGGTGCCGTATTTGAAACCTGCAAGCTGGAAACCGTCATGCCGCAGGCTTCGAGCACGGCAAGGGCGTCGGCCTTGGCATCAAACACATCAGCGGCGCGGGTGCCTCCTTGCCATTGCCTTGCTATGGCTTCGCCCTGGCGAATGCCGGCGGCACGGAGCGTTTCTTCTTTGGCAGTGTCGCCTGCATAGGCGTGGCCCACTTCCGAAAGCGCAAACCCGGCAAAACCCCTCGCGATATTGCGGCCTGCTGCTGCAATGAGATTGGGCAGAAGCGAGGGCCGCATGTCTGTGAGTTCAGATGAAATGGCATTGGCCAGTTTCAACTCGCGGGATCCCCCGCCAAACAGTTTGGCTTCCGCTTCCGACAGGAAGGCATAGGTCACAGCGTCGTTGAAGCCGCGCGAGGCCAGGGTGCGCCGTGCTGAGAGCATACGCTTTTGCAGCGCCGTCAACACAGGCCGCGCCACGGCATGGGGTCTCGACATTTCAGCGAAGGGGATGTTTTCAAACCCGACAATGCGGCATATTTCCTCCACAAGGTCAGCCTCGCCTTGCACATCAGGCCGCCACGACGGCACCTGCGCCGAAGCACCACCCGCCGCTTCCGACACAATGAAGCCGAGATCACGCAGGATTTTGACCTGGTCATTCCACGGCGTGTTGAGGCCGCCAAGCGTCTTCACGCGGTTCCGCCGCAAAGTGACCTTGCGGTTAACGATCGGCGCCTTGCCGGCGATGACGAGGTCCGAAGCCTCGCCGCCACAGAGATCGAGAATCAAGCGGGTGGCGATTTCGGCACCTGTCTGCACAAATGCAGGATCAACGCCGCGCTCGAAACGGTAGCGCGCATCGGAATGGACACCGAGCTTGCGGCCCGTCGCTGCCGTGCGCGTCGGATCAAACCACGCGGCTTCGAGGAAGACATTGGTGGTTGCGTCCGAACAGCTTGAATGAATGCCGCCAATGATGCCGCCAATGCCTTCAGGCCCCGCGTCATCAGCAATCACCGTCATCTGGTCGGTCAGCGCATAAGTCTTGTTGTCGAGGGCATCGACGGTTTCGCCATCCTTCGCCATGCGCGCATGGATGTTGCCCTTGACCTTGTCGGCATCGAACACATGCAAAGGCCTGCCATAGGCGAAAGTGATGTAATTGGTGATGTCAACGAGAACCGAGATGGGACGAAGGCCAATGGCGCGCAGGCGCTTCTGCATCCAGGCAGGTGAGGGGCCGTTCTTTACATTCTTGAAATAGCGGCCGATGAACAGCGGGCAAGGTTTAGTGTCGGCAAAATCCAATGTCACGTTGATCGGTGATTTGAATGCACCCTTTACAGGTGTTGCATCGTATGGCTTCAATGTCCCAAGTCCCTTGGCTGAGAGATCACGGGCGATGCCATGAATGCCCAGCGCGTCGGGACGGTTGGCCGTCACCTTCACATAGATCATGGGATCGTCAAGGCCGAGAGCTGTAGCGGCGGGTGTTCCCACCGGCCAGTCGCCCTCCACATCGATAATGCCATCGTGTTCGTCCGAAAGCAGCAACTCGCGCTCGGAACAGAGCATGGCCTGCGATTCTTGCCCACGAATGGTGGCGGGTGCAAACACCGCGCCCGTTGCAGGGATGACAACGCCGGGCAGTGCAATGATCGCCTTCATGCCGGCCCGCGCATTGGGCGCACCGCAGACGACCTGCTTTAAGCCATCCTTGGTTTCGACCTTGCACAGGCGCAGCTTGTCGGCGTTGGGATGCTTTTCGGCTTCAAGCACATGGGCGACGGTGAAAGCAGCCAGCGCTTTGGTTGAGTCGGAAATTTCCTCGACTTCCAATCCAACACCCACGAGTCCCGCCGCGATCTCGTCAACGCTTGCGCTGGTGTCGAAATGATCCTTGAGCCAGGAGAGGGTGAATTTCATTTACTGTTTAAGCCTTAGAATTCAAATTGGAGTGATCAAGCCAGTCGGCATAATTATTTCGAAACCAGTGCTCAAAAATCATTGTGATTTCAGAAATATACTCATTGTTCGCCAAGGGCCGATAATGAGCAGTTAGTCTGGAATAAGCCCGAATAATCATCACGACAGCATCTGGCTGCCCAATACCGATGACCTCACTTTTCGACATCTTGTCCTTTTGATTATGCTTCAACCAATACATTTCTCATTGAACATAGAGACGAAATCACGCTCCTTCATTCCATGTTCGGAAATTGCAATCTCTTTCCCTACTAGATAGAGATCCGGAGTGCTCTCCACAGGTGGCAGAATGCCTTCTGCTGCTCCCGCAAGCGTAATTGCTGAAAGCCAATTCCCCAGAAACAAATTTGCAATTGCACCTTCAAGCTGATGCTGTGCTGCTGAAAGTTTATCGTAGTTTCTGACTTCTTCAGACCGGCTGCAATTCTTTGCAAGTTCCTTCATTCTAGTGGTCCCACAAAATTCGTTGTGTATTTCCACCCTCCCCCTTGTGGGGAGGGGCAGGGGTGGGGGTCTGGTGGTGTGTCAGGCATGCCCCCACCCGGAAATTTGCTGCGCAAATTTGCCGACCTCCCCACAAGGGGGAGGTATGAAGGAGAAAAATCACGACAGACCTCCTGCCAAGGTCGGCACCTGCAAGGACCTGAATCCATAATGCCGGAGCCAGCGCAGGTCGCTTTCGAAGAAGGCGCGCAAATCAGGAATGCCGTATTTCAGCATGGCGATGCGATCTATCCCCATGCCAAAGGCAAAACCCTGCACCTTGTCAGGATCAAGCCCGCCGGCGCGGATGACATTGGGGTGGACCATGCCGGAGCCCAGAATTTCCAGCCAAGATTCACCTTCGCCGATTTTTACCTGGCCGTCTTTCCACGAGCAGTTGATGTCGACTTCCATGGAGGGTTCGGTGAAAGGAAAATGCGAGGCGCGGAACCGCATCTTCACGTCATCGACTTCAAAGAAGGCCTTGCAGAATTCATGCAGCACCCATTTCAGGTTTCCGAGATGCGATGATTCATCAAGCACCAGTCCTTCGACCTGATTGAACATGGGCGTGTGCGTCATGTCCGAGTCGGAGCGAAACGTCCGGCCCGGTGCGATGATGCGGATCGGCGGTTTTTGTGAGAGCATGGTGCGGATCTGCACAGGCGACGTGTGGGTGCGCAGCACCATGCGTGAGCCGTCGGGTTTTTCGTGAAAATAGAATGTGTCGTGTTCCTGGCGCGCCGGATGTTCAGGCGGCATGTTGAGGGCATCGAAATTGTGGAAGTCGTCCTCAATATGCGGGCCTTCAGCCACCGCAAATCCGAGATCGCCAAAAATCTGCACGATCTCCTCCCACACTTGGTTGACGGGATGGATTGACCCCCGCAATTCGCCACGTGCCGGCAGTGTCACATCAACACGCTCCGTCACCAGCCGTTCGTTGAGGGCGGCATCACCAAGGGCAGCTTTCCGGATGGCAATGGCCTCGGTCACTTTGTCTTTCAGCACATTGAGGGCGGCACCAAATGTTTTCCGCTCGTCCGGGGCCATGGCACCCAGTGCCTTCATCTGCTCGGAGATCGTGCCCTTCTTGCCAAGCGACGAAACGCGCACTGCCTCAAGTGCGGCCTCATCGGCTGCGCCAAGAACCTGTGCCAGTGTTTCGGTTTCGAGCGCCTCAAGCGACATCGTTCATCCTCAAAAACAAAGGCCTTGAGTAAGGGAGTCTGCACTCCCACTCAAGGCCTCTGATGGGTGACCCAAATCCAGGACTTAGGCGAGAGCGGCTTTTGCCTTCTCGACGAAGACGCCAAAAGCGGCCTTGTCATGCACTGCGAGATCGGCGAGGACCTTGCGGTCGACTTCGATACCGGCCTTGGACAGGCCGTTGATAAACCGGCCATAGGTCAGGCCGAGTTCGCGGGTGCCGGCGTTGATGCGCTGGATCCACAGGGCGCGGAAATTGCGCTTGCGGACGCGGCGGTCACGATAGGCATATTGTTCTGCCTTTTCCACGGCCTGCACGGCAACGCGGAAGACGTTTTTGCGCCGTGAGAAGTAGCCCTTCGCACGGTCGATGATTTTCTTGTGGGAACGGCGGGCAACAACGCCGCCTTTTGAACGTGGCATGGTGAGATCCTCCCCTTAGCTGTGCTTGCCGGCGTACGGCATATGAATTTTGACCAGGCCGGCGTCGCCGGGGGCCAGAACCATTGTGCCGCGCTGGTTGCGGATCTGCTTGTTGGTGCGCTTGATCATGCCGTGGCGTTTGCCTGCGGCACCTGCCTTCACTTTGCCGGAAGCGGTGAAACGAAACCGCTTCTTGGCTGAAGACTTGGTCTTCATCTTGGGCATTTTGTTCAGTCCTTTCAGAACATTAGGTGGCACCGCCATGGCAGCCCTTTACTGGCCAGGCGATTTTTCTCCGCAACTTTTCAGTGGGATAGGGCGGGATAAAGCAGATATGGTCAAGAAGCGCAAGTTCCGGCTATCCAAGGGCCAGTGAACCGGGTTTCCCCAGCGCGGGAAAGCCGAATTTTGAAAGTGTTACGCCCATGACCCCTGCCGCAAAAATTGTCCTCAAGGAATTGAAGACCCTTGCCAAGGCCGGGCTGCCCGACATACGGAAAGCTTTTGACTCGTCTGCGAAGAAGGGGGGCAACCGCTTCACCGAATTCTCGGCACGGCAAGATGACCTGCTGCTCGACTATTCCAAGTGCCGTGTCACCGTCAAGACCATGAAGCTGCTTTCCGCACTCGCCAAGGCCGCCGATGTCGAAGGCAGGCGGGACGCCATGATGCGGGGCGACATCATCAACACGACTGAAAGCCGCGCCGTTTTGCACACGGCGCTCCGCCGCCCCAAGAGCGAGCTTGTTTTCGTCGGCGGCCACAATGTCGTCCACGAGGTCCATGACGTGCTGGAGGCCATGGCGCGTTTTGCCACCGAAGTGCGAAAAGGAAAAATCACTGATGTTGTGAATATCGGCATCGGCGGGTCGGACCTGGGCCCGGTCATGGCGACGCTGGCGCTTGCCCCGTACCACGACGGGCCACGGGCGCATTTTGTTTCGAATGTCGATGGTGCACATATTGCCGACACGCTGAAACTTCTGAACCCCGAGACGACGCAGTTTCTTGTGGCGTCCAAGACTTTCACCACAATTGAAACCATGACCAATGCGCGGACAGCGCGGGGCTGGATCGTCGAGAAGCTTGGCGAGGCCCACGTCGGCGAACACTTTGTGGCGATCTCAACAGCGCTTGATAAAGTGAAAGCCTTTGGCATTTCCGAAAACCGCACCTTCGGTTTCTGGGATTGGGTGGGCGGACGCTATTCGCTGTGGTCGGCCATCGGACTTTCGCTGATGCTGGCCGTGGGCCCGCGCAATTTCGTGGACATGCTGGCCGGTGCCCATGCCATGGACCAGCATTTTGCCACTGCGCCTGCGATGCAGAACCTGCCGATGCTGCTCGGGCTTCTCGGCGTGTGGCACCGCAACGCCTGCGGACATCCGTCACGGGCCATTATTCCCTATGACCAGCGGTTGTTGCGCTTTCCCGCTTATCTGCAACAACTCGACATGGAATCAAATGGCAAGCGCGTCACGCAAGACGGAAAAGCGGCGGTGGAAAGCACGGGTCCCATTGTTTGGGGCGAACCCGGCACCAATGGCCAGCACGCCTTCTTCCAGTTGCTGCACCAGGGCACTGAAGTGATCCCGGTGGAATTCCTCATCGCCGCAGAGCCCCATGAAATTGGAATAAAGGTGCATCATGATTTGCTCATTGCCAATTGCCTGGCGCAGTCGCAGGCGCTGATGCGTGGCCGCACGCTGAAAGAGGCGGAAGCGCAATTGCTGTCGATGGGCAAAACCAAGACGGAAGCAAAACATCTCGCGCCGCATCGCGTGTTCACGGGCAACAGGCCGTCAATCACGCTGGCCTATCGCCAGTTGGACCCGCAGACCTTGGGCCGCCTCATCGCGCTCTATGAACATCGCGTCTTTGTCGAAGCGGCCATCTGGGGCATCAACGCCTTTGACCAATGGGGCGTGGAACTGGGCAAGGAACTGGCGACGGGATTGCAACCGGTTATCGAAGGCGTGAAGTCCACCGACGGTCTCGATGCCTCAACAGCGGGGTTGATGGGGCATTTGAAATCATAGGAAGCCCTCACCCGCCGCAGGTGGGAGAGGGCCTCAGTCGATCCGGCTCTCCAGTGCAAACAGGATGCTGTCACCTACGGCGTCAAGATTCTTGAACACGTCGATGTTCCACACCCGCATGACTTGCCATCCGTGGCTTTGCAGAAAAGCGGTACGACGTGAGTCGTGGATCACTTCATGAGCTTCGCCATGCGTAGCACCGTCTACCTCAACGACTAACCTGTGGGAGCGGCAGGCGAAGTCCGCGAAATAGGGTCCAATGGGCAATTGCCGGACGAACTTGAAGCCGTTGAGGCGTGCTGTGCGAAGACGTTCCCACAACCGGCGTTCGGCTTCGGTGTCGTGTTTGCGAAGCGATCGCGCGCGGGCAAGGGTAAATTCGGACTGGTAGGCCATGGTACCAAGACGGTGGGAATGGCTGAATCCGTCGCAAGGAAGTGCCCTCTCCCGCCCATACTTGCGCGCTTGCAGCGCAAGCTTGCAAGCGATGGGCACCCTCTCCCATCTCACGGTGTTCGACGGGCGAGGGCGGTTGCGAACCATAGTATGAGCGCTGCGCCAATTTAGGTATGCTTATGAAAATACCCTGATCACAATCCATGGCACGGATTCTCGAAATACTTCTTGTCGCACCAAGGGAGCATCAGAAAAGGGCATTGGGTTGTGGTTTGGTTCTACAAGATCAACCACAACCACGCCATTGCGCGGACCCAAAACACCAGGAGCAACTTCGACGATTCCAGTGAAGTCGTTTGGATTGCATACTGCACCAACTGATTTTGGTCCGAATCCACCATATCCTGGCAGTTGTTCTGTTCCACGGAATGCACCGGACAAAGGTTGACGCTTCTGAGGATGAAAGGCCCTGTCAAAGCTTTTCGAATGAAGTGTACCGTCGCGGTGATAGCTTGTATGTGGGTTCCAGTGGCGGTCACCTCGCGGCACCAACATGTAAACGTCGCCCCTTGGTGATCTCCGGACCCACAAAGTCAGCCAAAGATCTTGGCTTTCGCGAACTGCTACAGCGTATCGGTACTCTCCCGCAATCATTTTGAGCTTCATGGCACCCACCTTCCGGGTAGCAAGACTGCGTTCTCTGGTGTTGTCGAATTCCCCCCGCCACATCTGCAATTGGCTAGAGCGTTATGACATTAGGCCGGTCCATCCAGCATTGATGAAGTAGTTTTTGCATTCTTCTTTTGAGAAGGTTGGGATGAGTGTTCCGATGCGTTTCCAGAGGGCTTCGACGGTACGCTCTTTCGCTTTGCGCAGGGC
>JANNFZ010000433.1:0-8885 GCA_031380375.1 Hyphomicrobiales bacterium | reverse complement strand
CCCAGGGTCTGCCCGGCGAGGATCCCGACACCATTCCGACAGCCGAAACTGTCATGGCCCAGATCATTCCCATGTGCCTGCCGGAATTTTTCGATACAGGCTCTGTCTACAAATACGCCGAGAGCGGGTTGTTCCGGCAATATGGCAGCGGCAAGCCCTATTCCTCGTAGGGGTTGCGGCCGCCGCGCAGCGAGAAGCGGATGGGCGTGCCGCCAAGGCCAAAATCCGTGCGCATGCCGTTCATGAGATAGCGCAAGTAACTTTCCGGCAATTTGTCCAGTTGGTTGCCGAACAGCGCAAAAGTCGGCGGCCTGGCATTGGCTTGTGTTGCATAGCGGATCTTGATGCGGCGGCCAGAAGGTGCGGGCGGCGCATTGCGCTCCAGCATCGCTTCAAGCCAGCGGTTGAGCTTGCCCGTGGAAACGCGCAGGTTCCAGCGCCGGTCGGCCTCGGTCACGGCTTTCATCAACGTGTCGATGCCGCGGCCCTGCTGGCCCGAAACAGTAACCACCGGCACGCCGCGGATTTCCGGCAACACATCCTCGAGCTTGCTTTCAACTTCGCGCAGTGTCTTCGGTTTGTTTTCAACCGCGTCCCATTTGCTTAAAGCCAGCACTACGGCGCGGCCCTCGCGGGCCACGAGATCACAAAGCGTCAAATCCTGCCGCTCGATTTCCAGGGTGGCATCAATCAGCACCACCACGCATTCGGCAAAGCGGATCGCCCGCATGGCATCGGAGACCGAGAGTTTTTCGATTTTTTCCTGAACCCTCGACTTGCGGCGAATGCCTGCCGTGTCCCAAAGCTTTATCGGCCGTCCCCGCCAGGTCCAGTCACTGGCAATGGCATCGCGGGTGATTCCGGCTTCCGGCCCCGTGAGCATGCGCTCGGCCCCCAGCATGGCATTGACCAGCGTGGACTTGCCGGCATTGGGTTGGCCGATGATCGCAAGTTTAAGCGGGCGGTTGGAGGGTGCATCCGCCTCATTTCCTTCGCTTTCGCCATCCTCACCTTCTGGCTCCGCCGATCCCTTCACGAAGGGTTCCAGCGCGTCATGCAATTCGTCAAGGCCTTCCGCATGTTCCGCCGAAACCGCAAGCGGCCCGCCAAATCCCAGCGCATGGGCTTCGCCGAGGCCGGGAAGTGCGGCTTTGCTTTCCGACTTGTTGCCGACCAGGATCACCGGCTTGTTGAGCTTCCTGATGCGCGCCGCAAATTCCTTGTCGATGGGAGTGACACCGGCGCGGGCATCGATCACGAACAGGATGACATCGGCATCAAGGGCTGCTTCTTCGCTCTGGGCGCTCATGCGGGCTTCGAGCGAGCCTTTGCGCGCTTCATCGAGACCCGCCGTGTCAAACAGGCGGAAGGAAAGATTGCCGAGCCGGGCAGCACCTTCGCGGCGGTCGCGGGTAACACCCGGCGTGTCATCGACAATCGCCACCTTCTGGCCAACGAGGCGATTAAACAGCGTTGACTTGCCGACATTGGGCCGGCCGAGAATTGCGACGGTGGCCATCACTGCCCGTCGCTGAAGACGCCGTCATTGCTGCCCGTGCCGGTCTTGGCCGGCGGCGTGCACGTGCTGTCGATTTCGGGATCACAGGGTGCCGCAAGGTCATTGGACACATTTGGATCGGGCGCGGTGGCAGCGGATCCCGAACTCTGTTTGACATCGGGGTCGTTGATCTTGGTCTGCGACGGTGACAGCACTGACTCGCGCTCACCCGGCAAGATCGTGTCATCCCGTTGTCCGGTGAGCCTCTTGATCTGGCTGCAGCCCGTGACCAGCAGGGCTGACAGCACAATCACCATCACTGTTCTCGCGCGCAGCATCAGGCCCTCACTTCTTGTCCAAAAGCGGCGTCAGGATTTGCACCATGACCTGGGCGCGCTGGCGCATGTCGTCAGGCGTTTCAGGATCGGTAAAAATGGCATTCATGTAACGGTCGGCCATGATGTAGTCACCGGAGCGCCAGGCGCTGAGGCCAAAGATTTCACGGGCATGGTGCCGCCAGATCTCACCCGCCCTGTCGAACTTGCCGAGCCGCGCCAGCAACTGGTCAGGTGTCTGCGTGTCAACCAGCAGATAGCCCGCCCGGATTTGTGCCAGTTCGGCAAGTGCTGCATCAACTGTCGTGTCGGTCGCAAAGGCGTCATAGGCCGCGACAGCCTTCTCGGTCTCGCCCATGTCGGCCAGAACGGCGGCTTCCTGCATCCGCGCCAACTGGCCAAAACCCGGCGCCTTGACAGCAGCAAAGGCGGCCAACGCATCATCGGTCTTGCCGTCGGCGGCTTTCCTGGCGGCATCAAAATAGACGAGGGCCGCAGCCTCGGATTGGCTCTTCTGGTAGTATTTCCAGCCCTCAAAACCCCCAACCGCCACAACGACGAGTGCCGCCATGCCGACAAAGACATTGCCGTAGCGCGACCAGAGCTTTTTGTATTCATCCGCGCGGACTTCCTCGTCCACCTCGCGGATCAGTGATTCATCCGTCACGGTTCAGTTTTCCCGCCTGTTATCTGTCCGGACCTAATTCAGGTGCGGGGCCAAATCAAGGCATATCGACCACCGTAAAGCCGCCGATCAAGCCGGCATCGGAGCGCTCGGCGATGAGGCTCTGCAGCACCCAAGTGCCGGGATTGTCAGCAACCAGCACGAGCTGCACCTGGGACTGGCCGGGAATGACACAGGTATCACGCCATGGCGCATCCGCGATGGCCACGCCATCGGCGGCCACAAGCCTCCAGACATGGCCATGGATATGCAAGGGCTGGGCAAAGGACGTCTGGTTGTCGATGGTCAGCACCAGCGTCTCGTTCCGTTTGGCCTCAAACAGCGGTGGTCCGTTGCCGCCACCCGCAACGCCATTCATGGCCCAGGCTAGGCCCCTTTCCAAAAGTTGCCTGAGCTCAAGGACCTCATCGCCAACACGCGCTGATTTGAGCCCGCCCTTGGCGCCACCTTCCAGTTTGATGTCGATAACCCGCGCCGTCGCGAGGTCGCCTGGCATTGCGATTGGATTGGGCGGCAGCGAAAAATTGCCGGCGAGATTGCCTGCGGGCTTTCCTGTCACGGTGAGGAATGCCGCTTCCGCCACGTCCTCGAACAAGTCGAGGGAGATCACCACCTGGTCCCGGGGGTCAACAAGCAGCAAATCAATACGCTGGCCTGGCGCCAGCACAACGGGTTCAAGGCCTAAGCCCCGCATCGGCACGGGCTGGCCATCCAGAGCCAGCACATTGAGATCACTATTCTTGAATTGCAGTGTGAATGTCCGCGTATTGGCGACATTGGCAATGCGCAGCCTGTTGTTTTTAGAGCGATCAACCAGAATGAACGGCTTGAACACGCCGTTCACCGTGAACCAGTTGCCCATGCGGCCATCACCGATCGCTGCATTGAGATTGCCAAAATCAGTGTCGAGTTTGCCCTGGTCATCAATGATCCAGTCGTCAAGGATGATCGGAATATCGGCAAACTCCGCCAATGCTTCGGCCTCATCAACGATCAACAATCCAGTGAGACCCATGTCGCGCTTGCGCGAGGCATCAAACAGCGGACCGAACCAGAAGGTTCCGGCATCCGGTGGCGCGAAGGCAATATCAACGGGAGGGCCGGGTGCGGCTGGCACAAGAACCGTCATCATGTCGGAGGGGCCACGCACACCGAAAAAATGCAGCCAGATGTCTTCGCCAAGTGTGTTGTGAACTTGGAGCATAAAAGGTTGCCCCTGTCGGCCACGCAAAATTGGCATGCCACCGCCCGTCCTGAAGTGCAGAAGCTCCGTGGGCGGATTATCCTTGCCCATCAGCAACGCCGTGAAGGGCTCGGCTGTCAATGTTTGCGCATCCGCAACCGATTGGGCCAATGTGGTCCGCAGCGGCACGGCCCCGGCAACCATCACCGCCATCATATCACGCCTGCTCGGCCGCCATTTTTGCATGCCCGCCATAATAATGCGATTCTTGGCTTTTTGGTGAAAGGCGGCCCACCACCGCTTTCGCGTGCGATGCGCACTTGACAATTCTATCATTGTATATCATATTATACATGTGCTCGCCGTCGAGAAAACCGATGTAATTTTAAAATGGCTGCGCGGTTTGCGCGACATCCGGGTGATGTGAAAGCGGTTGGTGGTGGCGTGAGCGAGATGCGAATTGACTATGGTCCGGGGTACAGACTCTATTTTTCCCAACGCGGCACTGCATTGGTTCTGTTGCTTTGTGGCGGCGACAAGCACACCCAAGATGCAGACATTGTGAGTGCCAAAAAGCTGGCAAAGGAATGGGCAGATGAAACTTAAAACAACACCATGGGATTCAGCCGAACTTCTCGATAGTCCGGAAAGCATGGCTGCCTACATCGAGGCCGCGTTTGAGGATGGCGATCCGTCTCTCATTGCCCATGCACTGGGCGTTGTGGCGCGGGCGCGTGGCATGACGCAACTTGCCAAGGATGCGGGCCTGAGCCGCGACGCCATGTACAAGGCCTTTCAGCCCGACGGCAATCCGACTTTGCAAACATTGACGAGCGTGATGAAGGCACTGGGTATGAAACTGTCGGCGCAGGTTGATTCACCGCCACGCGCTCAAAAGTGAATCATTGCAACGCGGACAAGTGATTTGTGGCGGAAGAAACTGCCGAGGACGACCTACTCCCCCTAATCCTTCACCGCATAGGTATTGTCCGGGCCTGGAAACTGGCGCTTGCGCACGTCCTCGGCATACATCGCAATGGCCCGCTCGATTGCCTCGCCAACCTTGCCGAACTCTTTCACAAAGCGCGGCACGCGGGGGCTGAGGCCCAGCATGTCTTCCATCACTAATATCTGCCCATCACACGCCGCCGAGGCGCCAATGCCGATGGTTGGAATGGGAAGCGACTTGGTGATCTTTGCCGCCAGCGGCTCGACAATGGCTTCCATGACCACCGCGAAGGCTCCGGCATCGGCTATTGCCTGGGCATCCTCCTCGATCACCGCCCACTTGTCCCTGGTGCGCCCTTGCGTTTTGTGGCCGCCAAACACGTTGATGAACTGCGGCGTCAGCCCAATGTGCGCCATCACCGGAATGCCGCGCTCGCCGAGAAAATGAATGGTCTCCGCCATGCGCTTGCCGCCCTCAATCTTGATGGCACCGCATTCGGTTTCCTTCATCACGCGCGCCGCATTGCGAAACGCCTGCGCCGGGCTTTCCTCGTATGAGCCAAACGGCATGTCCACCACCACCAGTGATTTTTTGGCGCCACGCATCACGGCCCGTCCATGCAGGATCATCAGGTCAAGCGGTACCGGCAAGGTCGATTCAAAACCGTGCATCACCATGCCGAGTGAATCGCCCACCAGCAGGACATCCACATGCCTGTCGGCAATCGCCGCTGTGTGGGTGTGGTAGGATGTGAGGGCGACAATTGGCTCGCCCCCTTTGCGGGCCCGGATGTCGGGGGCCGTGGTGCGTTTCTGGATTGCGTGCTGGGACATGGCAGGCATTTAGCGCCCCATCCTCACGCGGGCAAGCGAACCTTGAATTCCGGCTGTTCGACCATGATGGTAACACTGTCGTTGAGCGAGACAGCCCCGCCTGTGAGCACCTTGCAGGTGACGCCGCCGCGCCAGTTGGGCGAGAGCGCCGACAGCAAGCCCGCATGGGCCATTTCCATCAGGTGGCAAGGCGTGGTCTGTGCCATCACCTTGAGCATGCAGTCGCGGATGCGAATGATCGAACCCAGTCCACGCGGCAGTCTCATGCCCTGCACCAGCACGTTGGCGCGGCGCGTGGTCCAGGGAAGTTGCGGCGGGCCATCGGGACCGGCGATGTCGCGCATCGCCTCTTTCCAGTCTTCAACCGCCAGAATGGTCAACTGACGATCAGGAAACTTCTCGCCCTTGCAGTCGCCGTGCAGGCCCTTGTCGGTGGTCAGCAGCGCATGTTTCAGAAGTTCCATGGGGGCCCGGCTGACAGGGCGGCGGGCGAGGCCAATAACACGCCCGCTCACCGGGCAAACCCCGCGAGATCAATCACCGGCACACCGGCGATCACTGTGTGGATTTGGGCCATGATACCATAGAGCGCAATGCCGAACAGCACCGACAAGGCATTGTGCCCGGCCCTGACATCACCGGCCCGCCACTGCGTGAGGCGTGAAACCAAAAAGACGTGCAACAGCGCGATCCCCCAAAAGCCCAGGAAGAACACGGTGCTGCGCGTGTCGCCATTCGCAAGCACATGTCCTGCGCACCAGAATGTCACAGCATATGCTACCGGAAACTTAAGCCGGTTGCGCCACGACCCCCGGAACAGAAAAATCCCCACACAGACAAAGGCCACGAGGCTCAAAACGAAATTGGCCGGAATGCCCCATGCAGGTATTTGGTAAAGCGGCTCTGCATCTGCAAAGCGAAACGCCGTGATCACTGCAATCAAGAGTATCATCGACGCAATGCCATGGAATGCACCGTGGGCTTTGCCGAACACGCGATTGGCCCAATTGCGGGCGCGTGGAATGGCCGAGGCATTGTGGACAATTCCAAAACCCAGCAGCGCCAGCACCAGCAGCGTCATGTGATCACGGGAATGTTGAGCACATAAGGGTGGAAGACCAGCGCGAAAACAAAAAAGAGCACGACACCGACAACCAGTGAACGCACGTCGTGCCGCCAGTTTGGCTGGTGTGTTGGCCTTTTCCCGCGCATCTCACTTAAAACGATGTCCAGAACCGACAGCACAAGGAACAAGCCGAATATCACAACAACCGCCGTCTCGCCGTTGACAAGCAAATGACCGAAGGACCACAGCACCACACCAAGGGAAAACGGATTGTGTGTCAACTTGCTGATGTAACCCTTGCTCTGGTTCGAAAAAATCAGAATGAAGCCCGCCAGCACCAGAAGCATCATGAGGTGTCGCGCGCCATAATAAGGTTCATAGACAAGATCGAGCGACGATGGCCCTGACCGCCTGGCCAGATAGGCCATCGCCAGCAGGACGACGCCCACCAGCGATACGACGGAATACAGGCCCTTGTAGGCTTTTTCACCAATGCGGGCTTTCAATCGATCGCGCGCCCCCGGCAGAAAAAGCGAAAACAGGTGCACGCCGCCAAACAGCATCACACCGGCCCAGAGTTTCCACATGATTGATTCCCCTTCTGTATCAATCCTATTACATGTCAGCCTGCCGCGAAATGGGCACAAAGCTGCGTGAAGCCTCTCAAGGTGTACTCGGGGAAGGCGCCGTGATAAGCAGCGCTGCGATCGGGAAGGCCCTCGATTCACGGGAAAAAACAGGGGAATGACATGAAACCGACATTGATACTGGTGGGTGCCGACAAGGGCGGCGTGGGCAAGACGACAGTCTCCCGGGCGCTCCTTGACTATTTTGCCCGCAAGAACATCCTGACACGGGCCTTCGACACGGAGAATCCCAGGGGTTCGCTGCACCGCTTCTATCCGTCAATCACCGAGGTCATCGACCTTGGCAACGTCGCCCACCAGATGCGGGTGCTCGACACCATGGAGACGTCCAGCGTTCCGGTGACCGTCGTCGACTTCAAGGCCGGCAATCTCTCCTATTCGCTCGACCTCTTCGAGCGCATCGGTGTGCTCGATGCAGCCCGCAACGGCATGTTCACGCTTGGCCTCTTCCATGTCGTCGGCCCTTCCATTGCCTCGCTCGACGAAATCGGCGAAATCGCCAAATACCTCTCCGGCATCCAGTATGTCGTGGCCCGCAATTCCATCAACGAAACCAATTTCTTTGAATGGGATGACACCACCTACCGCAAATATTTTTCGCAGATCGCCAAGACCCAGGAGATCAACATTCCGAAGCTGAACGAGATGGCCTATGAACAGGTCGATGTGGCGGGTGTGACTTTCAAGGACTTCATCGACAACCGCGCCTCCGATGGCAGCGCCGGCAAATTCTCGTTCGTGCTGCGCGGCTATGTCAAGAAATGGTGTTCGGAAATCGACGCCGAACTCGCCCATGTGAAAATGCTGCAGGACGTGCTTTCCGGCGGCCGCCAGCAGTAGTGCATGTCCCGCCAATGAAGGGTTGACCCGCCGTGGCCACGAGCCCCACGGTCCACATTGTCTGCTCCGACCAGCACCGCAACGGCAAGACATTGCTGGCGCGTCTGCTGGTCGACTTCCTCATGATTGACGGACGTGATCCCTTCATCATCGATACCGATGTGCCGGAGGGGCCCTTGCGTGCCTATTTCCCCGGACGAACGACAATCGCTGATTTTGCCGCCATCAAAGGGCAAATGAAGCTCTTTGACACCATCCTTGCCGCACCCGGCCGGGATTATGTGATTGATCTTCCGGCGCGCCACACCGGGAATTTTTTTGCCACGGCCCGCGACCTCGATTTTTTTGCCGAATGCCAAAAGGCGGGCTTCCGGGTGTTTCTGTTTTTTGTGGTTGATGCAAGTTTTGCCTCGCTGAAAGCGGCCCGCGCCATGAGCGAAGAAAAGGGCGTTGATCTGTTTGTGCCGGTGCGCAACATGTTTGTGCGCAGCCACTGGCCGGAAGATGAAGGCGCACTCACCCTACCCTTCATCGCCGCACCCATTGCCACAGCCATCGCCAACCGCAGGTTTTCGCTGCGTGAGTTCGTGGGCGGCGACCCGCAGGGCCTCGCTGCCGATATGGTGCCGATATTGCAGGCCTTCCTCTACGAGGTGCTGAGCAGCCTCAGCAACCTCGAGACATCGCTCAGCTTGAAGGCATTGCGGCGCTAGAGCGTTATGACATTAGGCCGGTCCATCCAGCATTGATGAAGTAGTTTTTGCATTCTTCTTTTGAGAAGGTTGGGATGAGTGTTCCGATGCGTTTCCAGAGGGCTTCGACGGTACGCTCTTTCGCTTTGCGCAGGGC
>JANNFZ010000364.1:0-19905 GCA_031380375.1 Hyphomicrobiales bacterium | reverse complement strand
GATGTGAGCCGCTTCCAATGCAGGCAGCACCCTGCCATCGGTCAACGCACACTGTTTTCCGTAAGCCTCCATTATGCCAACTCTGAAAGCACCTTGTCCTAGACGCGGATGAACGAGAACCGGAGCGCCAAATCGTTCGATGGGCTCGTTACCTTCGCGTCCGCCCGGATTTTGAATTTCGTCAGACTTAATGGCACTTGTGAGGTCGCGCCAGAGTTTGAGTCCTTCGTCAGTCAACGTACTGTAGGTTTTTCCACCAACAATATTGATCGACCATGACGGCGGCAATGCTATCCAACTCCACTCAGACATGAATATCGGCTGCACCAATACTCGGCAGCAAATGAACGAATTTTCGTCAATCGTATCTTGATCTGAGTATTGCCTGACTACGTCCACAAATTTGCCCAGGCTCGAAACTCCGTTCGCTTGACCAAATGTATCCCATGCAATTCCGATCGGTAAAATCGATGCAGTTTTGAATACGCCGAACCCGCCAATCTTGTTTCGCGGACTTTTCAATCGAAAGGCCAGGAGTTCACCTTCTCGAATAGCAGCGAAATTACTTGGGCTCGGCTTCCAGAAATTGACGTCCTGGTGCGGCGCAGTTCCAAAAAGGTAGTCAAACCAATTATTGTCTGTGTTAGCGATAAAGATGTTTACCACAAACTTGACCTTCGCTGCCCTACGGCACCACGTCCAAGCGTTGGACGCCCTTCGGCTGGGTCACACCCTTCCAGATCGCGTTCGCCACATGCACCGGCGCATTGGCTTTGCGCGCCACGAAATCACCGTCCCCCGCCTTGGCGCGCATCTCGCCCTGTTCGACCGCAATCTTGCCCCGCGAGATCACGGTGCGTGGGATTCCTGTGCACTCAAAACCCTCGAAGACATTATAGTCGATGCGCGAGAACTGCTTCTTGTGCGTGATGGTGCGGGTGCCTTTCGGATCCCAGATCACGATGTCGGCGTCGCTACCCTGCCTGATGACACCCTTCTGCGGATAGATGTTGAGGATTTTCGCAATGTTGGCCGAGGTCGCCGCCACAAATTCCTCTTTCGTCAAGCGGCCCGTGTTGACACCTGATGTCCACAACACCGGCATACGGTCCTGCAAGCCGCCCGTGCCATTGGGAATTTGCGTGAAATTTTTCGCACCCATGCGCTTTTGCGCTTTCGTGAAAGTGGCATGGTCGGTGGCCACAACCGACAGCGTGCCCGACTGCAAGCCCGCCCACAGCGAATCCTGGTGCTTCTTGTTGCGGAACGGCGGCGACATGACGCGGCCCGCCGCATAGTCCCAGTCCTTGTTCTGGTATTCACTGTCATCGAGCACCAAAAATTGGATCAGCGGCTCGCCATAGACGCGCTGGCCCGCTTGTCTGGCGCGGCGGATGGCATCATGGGTTTCCTCGCAGGAGACATGCACGATATAGAGCGGCACACCCGCCATGTTGGCAATCATGATGGCACGGTTGGCGGCTTCGCCTTCGACTTCCGGCGGGCGGGAATATGAATGGCCCTCGGGGCCCGTCACACCACGGGCCAGAAGATCAGCCTGCATGCGTGCCACGACATCGCCATTCTCGGCATGGACCAGCGGAAGTGCACCAAGCTGCGCACAACGCTTGAATGAATTGTAAAGCTCGTCGTCATTCACCATCAAGGCGCCCTTGTAGGCCATGAAATGCTTGAAGGTGTTGATGCCATAGGTCTTGACCACGGTTTCCATTTCATCATGGATCATCGGTGACCATTGCGTCACCGCCATGTGGAAGGAATAATCGGCCGCCGCCTTCTCGCCCTTGTGCCGCCAGGCCTGGTAGGCCTTGAGCATCGACTCGCCTGGGGCGGGCAGGCAGAAATCCACGGTCATCGTCGTGCCACCGGCAAGCGCCGCCATGGTGCCTGATTCAAAATCATCGGCGGTCGTGGTCCCCATGAAGGGCATGTCCATGTGGGTGTGCGGGTCGATGCCGCCGGGCATGACATAGCAGCCGCCCGCATCAATTACCGTGTCGCCGGAAAGCTTGTCACCGACGGCGATGATCTTGCCGTCATTGATGAGCACGTCAGCCCGTTCCGAGAAGTCTGCATTCACAACAGTGCCGCCGCGAATGAGGGTGGTGGTCATGGGGTCAGCCTTCCTGTTTGAGGAGTTCTTGAAGCAGGGGGTGCGGCGTTTCAGCGAAGGGATTGATGATTGTCACGCCACGCCAGCGAAAGCCATGTTGCATGTCTTCGGACAAAAGCAGTTGGGCGCCAGCTTCGGCGGCGGCGGCAAGGATCACGGCATCAAAAACCTGAAATTGGTGCCGGGTGACAAGTTCGAATGCGGACTTCATGACGTCCTCGTCTGTCGGCTGCAATTCAAAAGACGACAACCAACGCTGCATGCTGCGCGCCGCAACTTCACGCGGCTGTTTTGCTCGCTTGACAAGCCAGCGAAATGTTTCGGCAATCACTTGCAAGGGAATGACTAGGTCATGCGGAGGAGAGGCAGTCACGATGGCTTGGGCACGTTCGTTTCGTGCGTCATCAACCAATCCCTGGGCGTAGATCACGACGTTGCTGTCAAGTGCTATGCGGGGCATCAATCATCTTCGTACAGTTCATCGCGGGTTCCCCGGGTCAAACCAGGAATGGGCTTGCGGGCACGAAGTTCAGCGAGCAATTGCTGCTTTGCCAATTCCATCGCGGCCAGCGACTCACGCGCCGGCACCAACGACGCAACTATTTTGCCATGTTTGGTGATGGCAACGGTTTCGCCATCGCTCACCTCCTCCAAGAGCTTGGAAAAGTCGCGGTTGGCTTCGGTGGCGGTGATCATGCGCATCGCAAAATTCCAAAAAGTAGTGAATTCACTACTTATGGCAGAAAGGATCAAAAGTCAAGGTTGGCAAGGGAAAAGAGACACCACCCCTGCCCCTCCCCGCTCAGCGAGGAGGGGTGAGATTTTGGAGATTCGCCCCTATCCGCAATGCGAAGGCGGGGTGAACCAGCCCTTCCACCCCTCCCCAATTTTTGCGGAGGGGCCGGGGGTGGGGCCTTATTGTTACTGCATCGCGGCCTTGGTCACGACATCGGTCCAGGCACCAACCGGTGCCTTGGTGATGACCGGGGCTTCACCACCGGCACCGAGCAACGTCGCCACAGTGCGTTCGGCAGCCGCCACGTCAAGCGAACCATCGGAGCCTTCCGTCAGCTTCGAAATTTCACCCATCATGCGCGTCTGGTGAGCGATGGCGGCGGCACCTGTGGCATCAGAGTCCACAACAATTTGTGCCGCTTCATCGTTGTTGGCGCGGGCGTAGTCCCAGCCCTTCATGGAGGCCTTGACGAATTTGCCCATGGTGGCAACGAATGCCGGGTCCTTCAGCTTGTCCTCAAGCACATAGAGCCCGTCTTCCAGCGTTGACACACCTTGGTCCTCGTATTTGAAGACGACGAGATCTTCGGGCTTCAAGCCAGCATCGATGATCTGCCAGTATTCATTGTAGGTCATGGTGGACACGCATTCCGCCTGCTTCTGCAGGATCGGATCGACGTTGAAGCCCTGCTTCAGGACTTTCACACCACCGGCGGAACCATCGGTCTTGAGGCCGAGTTTCGCCATCCACGCCATGAAGGGATATTCATTGCCGAAGAACCACACACCAAGGGTTTTGTCCTTGAAGTCGGCAGGCGAAGCAATGCCTGAGTCCTTGCGGCAGGTCAGCATCATGCCCGAGCGCTTGAAGGGCTGGGCGATGTTGACGACGGGCTGGCCCTTTTCACGGGTGGCAAGGGCCGACGGCATCCAGTCAACGGCGACGTCAGCGCCGCCACCGGCCAGGACCTGTTCAGGGTTGATGTCGGGGCCGCCCGGCTTGATCGTCACGTCAAGGCCTGCTTCCTTGTAGAATCCCTTGGCCTGGGCCACGAGGTAGCCCGCGAACTGGGCTTGCGTCACCCACTTCAGCTGAATGGTGACTTTGGCCACTTCCGCCGGTTTATTGACGAACTTGGTCCACCCGATATAGCCGGCGGCGATTACCACAATCGCCGCGACTATTGTTGTTAAAGTCTTTCTGTTCATTGTTCCTTCTCCTTGTTTGCCGCCTATGCGCGATAGGACGGATGCCAGAATGTCACCCGCTGTTCAATGAGAACAAGGAGTGCATAAAATAGTGAACCCGTGACGGCGGCCACGGCAATTTCCCCCCATACCAAATCCAGGCTTTGGCTGCCCGACCCGGTCTGGATGCGAAAACCCATGCCCATGATGCGGGTCCCGAAAAACTCCGCGACAATTGCGCCAATCATCGCCAGAGTCGAGTTGATCTTGAGGGCGTTGAAAACGAACGGCATGGCGGCAGGCAGGCGGAGCGACAAAAGCGCCTGGCCCCAGGTGGCACCATAAGAGCGCATCAAGTCGCGCTCGAGATGCGACGACGCGCCAAGCCCCGCCAGCGCGTTCATCAGCATCGGAAAGAACGTCATGATGACGACAACCGCAATGTTGGGGGCAACGCCGGTGCCAAACCACATGACCATGATGGGGGCGACCCCCACCAGCGGCAAAACCGAGAAGAAATTGCCGACCGGCAAAAGCCCGCGTTTGAGAAACCCGAAACGGTCGCAGATGAGCGCCACCAGAAGCCCCGCGGCACAGCCTATGAACCAGCCGGGAATGACAGCCTGAATGACCGTGAAGACAAAATCCCCGGCCAATGTCGCCACATCCGCCACCATGCGGGCCCCAATGCTCGAGGGCGGTGGCAACAGAATGGGTGAAATGGGAATGGCCCGGCAGGCGATTTCCCAGAAGATGAGAATGGCCAAACCCAGAAGGGCCGGGGCGCTGAGATCACGAAGCGCCTTCATCATGGCTTCACCCCCATGGCCTTGAGAGTGCGGCGCTCGGCAAAACCCACAAACCACACGAGCAGTGCTGCCATCACCGAGGCCGCAACGAGGGCCCCCCAGATCACCCTGGTGAGGCCATTATACGAGCCGACAAGCAGCCTTGCACCAATGCCGGCCACTGCACCGGTCGGCAGTTCACCGACGATGGCACCCGTCAGTGCTATGGCAATGGCCACTTTCAACGATGTGAAGAGATAAGGAACCGCCGCGGGAAAACGCAGCTTCCACAACACTTCTTGATCCGTGGCATTGTAGGTGCGCATGAGATCGCGGTGGATGATGTCCGGTGAATTGAGGCCTTTCACCATGCCGATAGTGACGGGAAAGAAGCACAGATACATGGAAATCAGTGACTTCGGCAGAAGCCCCGTGAGGCCGATGGACCCAAGCACCACAATGATCATCGGCGCAATTGCCAGGATGGGAATGGTCTGCGAGGCAATGATCCACGGCATCAGGGCCTTGGACAGGATTTTCGAATGCACGATGGCAATGGCGAGGCCGATGCCGAGAAGAGTTCCAAGTGCAAAGCCGAGGAGCGTTGACGAGAGTGTCACCCAGCAATGATAGAGCAACGACTTCACCTTCCAGGGCGCCACCGTGAAGACCGTATTCCACAACTCCCGGGCCACTTGATGGGGTGCCGGGATTACCGGGCGGTCGAGGCCCCAGGAAATGGCAAGCATGTTGTAAAACCCGCCGCCGGCCTCGGCAATCCGCGTTTCCGCAACCACCGCATTGAGGGGAATGCAGGCAATATACCAAACGACCAGCAAGACGGCGCAGACCGTGGCAACGGGAATGAATTTGGACGGCGGGCGAAGGTCAGTCTTCATAGCTGTGTCCCGCACGCAAGCCTTCGCGGACCCGCTGCGCCACTTTCAGGAATGCCGGCGTCTCCCGGATATCAAGCGTGCGGTTGCGCGGAAACTTCGTCTCGATCACATCAATGATGCGGCCAGGCCTTGGTGACATGACAATGATCTTGGTGGAGAGAAACACCGCTTCCGGAATCGAATGGGTGACGAACACCACGGTCTTCTTGGTGCGGTCCCACAATTCCAGCAATTGCTGATTGAGCTTGTCGCGGACGATCTCATCAAGTGCCCCGAAAGGTTCGTCCATCAGCAACAGTTTGGGATCGAAGGCCAGTGCCCGGGCAATCGACACACGTTGCTGCATGCCGCCCGACAGTTGCCAGGGAAATTTCTTGTCAAAGCCTGTGAGGTTCACAAGGTCGAGGTTCCGTCTGACGCGCGCTTCGGCATCGGATATTCCCATGATCTCCAACGGCAGCGCCACATTGCGCGTCACGTTGCGCCACGGAAACAGTCCCGGCGCCTGGAACACATAGCCATAGGACCTTGCAAGGCGGGCCTTGTCGGGCGTCATGCCATTGACGGTGATGGTGCCTTCGGTTGCCTGTTCGAGATCGGCGATGACCCGCAGCAAGGTGGTCTTGCCGCAACCCGACGGCCCGATAAAGGAGACAAAGTCGCCGTCCTCCACCTGCAGATTGACCTTGGAGAGCGCATAGACAGGTCCATCCGAGGTCGCAAAAGTCAGACCAAGACCTTTCGCGTCAATGACGGTTGCCGCCAAGTTCCACTCCCTGTGCTTTATTCTTGCGCGGAAGGCTATCCGTTCTTGACCATCTGATCAAGAATGAACAGGATGAGGGGATGCCCAAGGTGCAAGCAGCCCCTGCCCGGAAAACGCGCATCCAAAACCGCAATGAGCAGCTGATTCTGGATGCCGCCCTCGAGGTTTTCTCGAGTTTCGGCTATCGCGGCACCACGGTGGACCAGATTGCCGCCCGAAGCGGGCTGTCAAAACCCAACCTCCTGTATTACTTCCGCCGCAAGGAAGACATATATCTGGCTGTTCTTGAACGCACCCTGGAGGCCTGGCTTGCCCCCCTCAGTGCCCTTGATCCGGGTGCTGATCCCATTGCCGAACTGACGCGCTATATCTCAGCCAAACTCGACATGACCTTTGACCGGCCCGAGGCCTCGCGCCTGTTTGCCAACGAGATCCTGCACGGTGCTCCCCACATCGGGAAATTCCTGCGCGGACCATTGAAGGCGCTGGTCGAATCAAAAGTGGCGGTGATCAGGCGCTGGATGGCCGAGGGCCGCATTGCGGCGGTGGAACCTGTGCATCTCATCTATTCAATCTGGGCGGTGACCCAGCATTATGCCGATTTTGGTGTGCAGATCGAGGCCGTCAGCGGCAAGCCCGACCGGGAATCGACACGCCGGGCAGTGCTGCACATTCTTTTGGCTGGCATGAGGCCGGTCAGGTGAACAGGAAATCCGCGGCGCTGAGTGTGATGTTCGCGGTAGCGCTCAGGAGAATGCTGTCGTCTCCAAGTGCCACAAGCACACTCGTCGTGCCGTTTCCGGTGATATGAAAATCCGAGAAACTGTCAGCAAGCGTCTTGGCGAAGGAGAGCTTGTCAACGCCATCGGCAAAGTCCTTGACCTTGTCGTTGCCAAAGCCAATGGCGTCAAAGCGGAAGGTGTCGCTGCCGGAATTTCCATAGAGCGTGTCGTTGCCGTTGCCGCCGTTCAGCAGGTCATTGCCGGCAGCGCCGGAAAGCGTATCGGCTCCATCCTTGCCGTAGAGGGAATTGTTGCCGCTGTTGCCCGTGACCACATTGTTCAGGGCATTGCCGGCGGCCGCCACACTGCTGATGCCGAGCAGTTTGATATGCTGGGCGCTGCGCGTCAGGGTCGCTGAAACATTTGTTTCAATCGTGTTGCCGTCGACGAGGTCGATCTTGATATTGCTGCTGGCCACCGCGACAAGGGCGCCACGTTCGCCGACCAGCCCGCCATTGCGAAAGACCACTTCAACGATACCTGTCGTGGCCAGTTCAACACCATAACCACCGGCCGCCGATGTGGTGGTTGAGCCCACCAGGGCACCACTTTTGTAGACAGAAACGCTGCGTGAGCCCACGCCCTCGCCGATGCCATAGAAATTGTCATTGACCGTGTCGGTGTAGTGGACACCGGTGATGGCCACGTCGAAGGCCGCATCATAGGCGAAATTCTGCGTGGTCATCATGGCATTGTAGCCACTGAATTTGCCGACCACGCTGCCGATGCCCGCTTCCTCATAGGACGCATTGAGCATGTTGACGCGGTGACCCGAACTCAGAAACAGGTTCTTGTGCTGTTGGTAGACGGCCGCATTGGCGTCATAGCTGCCGGTTGAACCGGACCAGGCAATATTCTCGCCCCAGCCAAATGTGCCGGCAGCGGCAAAGCCTTGAGCTGCCATGCGGCCACCGGCATTGGTGCCGCCCGTTCCTGTGTGCGAGAAAAAGCCATGGGTCATCTGGTCGACGCTGTGGCCGTTGGCCGAGGCTTCGAGTTTGAAATTGCCGGCGAGCACCTGTTTGGGCGTGGTGGAAATCGTTCCCGCCGCGAGACTGGCGTTGAGATTGATGCCCATGCGTGCCGCTTCGCCGACTGGGTCCATGCGGGCCCGGTTGATCAGTTCCAACATCAGTTGTTCGCGTGCGTCCAAGGCAGGCATGCTCAGTCCCCGAAAAAAGCAGTTGTCTTCCGCGACAATTTACCGGGGCCTGCTTGTCGTCCGATGAAGGCAAAGTCTCGACTCCATCAGGGCGAATTAATGATTTGGTAACACTGGCCGCAAACGACGGTCAGGCTTTTGCTTCTTCCCGCAAAAGTTGTTTCAAGGCCTGTGACTGGCCCCTTTTTGTGACCAGCAGCTGTTTACCATCCGACACGATGATGAGATCATCAAGGCCTGGGGCAAGGACCCGGGCATGGTCAGTGAGCACGAAAGGACCGTCAGCACCCTTTAGCCTTGCCACTTCGTCCCATGTTCCCACATCGCTCCACGCATAGTCGACGGGGACCATGACAACTCGGTTCGATTTTTCGAAAATGGCGACATCAAGCGATTGCCTGGGGGCCGCAACAAAATCATGTCCGAGGCAACCATCCACCGCCCCGGCGAATGCTTTTTCAACCGCCTGCAAGACTGTTGCCGCGTGGCGGGCCGTCTCCGCACGCCAGACATCGGCACGGCCCAAAAAATTTCCGCTGTTCCAGCGTGCGCCTTGCGCAATGAGACGGGTTGCCTGCGCAAGTGGCGGCTTTTCAACAAAACGAACGCCGTCGCCGTCCGGCAGAATATAGCCATATTCAGGCGTGGCCCAGCGGGCCGCAACACCGAAGGTGACGAGCCGGCCGGCCTTTGCCAGGGTCGCTGCCACAGCATAGCCTTCCGCGAATGCCGCCCCGTCGGGAATGTGATGGTCGGCGGCCATGATGGCGACCAGATTGTTGGGCTCGTCCCGGGAGGCTTGCAGGATGCCCGCCATTGCCGCCGCACAAGAATCACGACCCTCTGGTTCGAGAACGAGGTCGATGGCGATATCAAGTTCTTGTGATTGGGTCCGCACCAGCCTGGCGTGGCTGAGATGCGCCACGACGACAGGCGGAGCACCGAAGACCGCATGGCGGGTGCGCAGCAGGGCTTGCTGGAACAGCGTGCGGGACTGGCCGAAACCATGAAACGGCTTTGGTTTTTCAGGCGTTGACAGGGGCCACAGGCGACTGCCTGCACCGCCACACAGAATTACGGGTCGTATTTCCGTCAAGGCCTTCTCCCCGGCGGCACCTAAGTGCAGCTTTGCATTTTGTGCAATGGCCATTAACCAAAATTTGCAATCCCCGGCATAAACGAGCGATGTGACCACATCCCACCACGACCTGTTGCTGATCGGCGGAGACAATCCAACCACATGGATTGTCTATAACCGCCTGGTCCAGGAATTCGGCCTTTTCCCCTGCATCATCGAGGACCGTGTGTCGCGGTCAACACTGCTCAGGAACCGCGCCCGCAAAATGGGTTGGCTGCCGGTGCTCGATCAGCTGGCTTTTGTGGCGCTGCTCAGGCCGCTGCTGCGCTACCAGGCCGCAGCGCGTGTGCGCGGGATTTGCCGCGACAACAATCTTGAAACGCGGGCGCCCCTGACACCTGCCATATCGCGTGTGGAAAACATCAATGACCCGGATGCCGTCGCAAGGATCATGGCGTTCGCACCGCGCATTGTCATCGTCAATGGCACGCGCATCCTGAAACCTGCCGTTCTCAAATCCGTGCCGGCTGTTTTCATCAACACCCACCAGGGCATAACGCCGAGGTATCGCGGGTCCCACGGTGCCTACTGGGCGCGCCATGAAAACGACCAAGGCAATTGCGGCGTCACCGTGCATCTTGTCGATGAAGGCATCGATACCGGCAACATCATTGGCCAGGCCATGATCGCGCCATCCACAGCCGACGGTTTTGTCAGCTATCCCTATTTGCAGACGGCGGCGGCCCTGCCGATTTTGCAAAAGGCCATCACCGAAGTCCGCGAGGGCACACTGGCAACCCGCGCCATCAGCGGACCCTCGGCGGCATGGTATCATCCAGGTGCAACACAGTATCTCCGTGCCAGGCTCCGGGGCGTGCGCTAAAATCTCACACAATCTTGATGGTTTTCGGATCCCAGGTCTTGGGTTCGGGATATTGCGGGTTCATCTCTTCCAGCGCCTCGCGCACGATGCCGGCGATCACGCCATTGCGCACCCAGTTGCGGTCGGCGGGGACCACATGCCAGGGTGCGTGTTCCGTCGAACAGCGCTTGAGCGCCGTTTCATAGGCATTGGCATATTGATCCCATAGGGCCCGGTCATCAAGGTCGGTCGGATTGAACTTCCAGCGTTTGGCGGGATCATCGACCCGTTCCTGCAGGCGGCTTGCCTGTTCGTCTTTCGAAATATGCAGCATGAACTTCAAAATGCGGGTGCCGTTGTCGGCGAGCATCTTCTCAAAATTGTTGATCTCGCCATAGCGCCGCTCAATGGCTTCGGCCGGTGCAAAACCCTTGACCTTGACCACCAGCACATCCTCGTAGTGCGAGCGGTTGAAAATGCCGATCATGCCGCGGGTCGGTGTGACGGCATGGACGCGCCAGAGATAATCCTGCGCCAGTTCCGGTGGCGTCGGCGCCTTGAACGGATTGACCCTCACACCAATCGGTCCGCAGGTGTTGAAGACTGCCCTGACTGTGCCGTCCTTGCCGGAACAGTCAATGCCTTGCAGCACCACAAGAAGCGCACGCTTGCCTTCCGCAAAGAGCCGGTCCTGCAATTGGTCAATGGCTTCGGCGTCTTTTGCCGTCGCCGCCTTGGTTTCGTCCTTGTCGCTGAATGGCTCGGTGGACCGGGGGTCAATGTCTTTCAGTGAAACTGCCCGGCCCGGCTTGACCTGGAATTTTTCGGCAAGGTTTTTCGGCATGGCGGCAATCCCTTTCAGCAAAGGGTGAGCGAAGCTTCACTTGATTGCAAGCTTCCTTTGCGGCAAGCCAAATCCTGATTGATGTGAGGAAATTATTTTGACCGACCGACCATCCAACGCCCCGCAAATGGCCGCCGCCGCCTACCGATTGCCGGCCCGCGACGAGGAGTTCATTCTTGGCGATTCCACACGCGGCATCCGTTTCCAGCTCGAATACCAGAAGGCCGAGGAAATGCTGCGCGCCTGGGGCGTTGAATCAACTGTCGTGGTGTTTGGCTCGGCCCGTGTCGTGCCTGGCAGCAGCGATGGCTGGTATGACGGGGCCTGTGCATTTGCAAAGCTCTGTTCTGAAGAAGGTGGTGCCAGGCACAAGACCAAACCCTTGAACAATGTCATCGCCACGGGCGGCGGCCCCGGCATCATGGAAGCGGCCAACCGGGGTGCCTATGAAGCGGGTGCGCCTTCCATCGGCTACAACATCACGCTGCCCATGGAACAGGAACCCAATCCCTATTCGACTCCGGATCTCACCTTCCGTTTTCACTATTTCGCGATGCGCAAGATGCATTTTGCCATGCGTGCGGCAGCCCTTGTGGTCTTCCCCGGCGGCTTTGGCACCATGGATGAATTGTTTGAGCTCCTCACCCTGCGCCAGACCGGCAAGATGACCAAGCCCCTGCCCGTGGTGCTTTACGATTCAAAATTCTGGAAACGCACCGTCAATTTCCAGAGTTTCGTCGAGGCGGGGCTGGTCGGGGGCCGCGACCTCGATCTCTTCACCATGGCCGACACCCCGGGCGAGGCCTGGAATGAACTCAGGCGCTGCGGCATTACCATTCCGAAGGAGCAATGACATGACGGTGAAACTCGCGTTCCACGGTGCCACCCGCACAGTCACCGGCTCCTGCTACATGATCATCACCGACACCGCGAAAGTGCTGGTCGACTGCGGCATGTTCCAGGGTGCCAGGACCATCACCGAACTGAATTATCGCCCGTTTCCGTTTGATGCCCGGGCCGTGACGGCGCTGGTTTTGACCCATGCCCACATCGACCACACCGGCGTTGTACCGAAGCTCGTGAAACACGGCTTCACCGGGCCCATTCATGCCAGCGAAGGCACCCGCGATCTCTGCGGAATCATGCTGCCCGATTCAGGCTTCATCCAGGAAACCGAAGTGAAGCAGTTGAATGAAAGGAACCGCCGCCGGGGCCTCGCTGAAGTCGAGCCCATGTACACGCTGATGGATGCCATGACGGCCCTCACCCAGTTCAAGACGGAGGCCATGGAGACCTGGTTCATTCCCGCCCGCGGCATTCGCATGCGCTATTGGAATGCGGGTCATCTGCTGGGGGCCGCGTCGATCGAGGTGGAGGTCGAGGAACAGGGAAAGCCCCCGATCCGCATCCTGTTCTCGGGTGATATCGGGCCCGACAACAAATTGCTCGAGCATGATCCGGAATCGCCCGGCAACTGGGACTATGTCGTCTGTGAATCAACCTATGGCGGCCGTGACCGCTTCGAGCGTTCATTGGAAAAGCGTCGCGAACTTCTTGCCACAGAACTCAAGGCCGCCGCCGCCCGGGGTGGTGTGCTGCTCATTCCTTCCTTTGCTGTCGAACGCACCCAGGAAGTGGTCACCGACATCGTGGCGGTGATGGACCGGGGGCTCGCACCCAAGGCCAATATCTTCATCGACTCGCCCCTTGCCAACAAGGCAACGGCGGTGTTCCGCAAACACGCGGCACATATGGAACATGGCGACGAACTGGCGAGAGCATTTGCCTCGCCCCTCGTCAAATCCACGGAAAGTGTTGAAGATTCGAAAGCGCTCAACCGCTTCACCGGATTCCATATTGTGATCTCGGCATCGGGGATGGCGGAAGCAGGGCGCATCCGCCACCATTTGCGCAACCGCCTGTGGCAGCGCTCGACAACCGTGTTGCTCGTCGGTTTCCAGGCCAAAGGCTCGCTGGGCTCGGCTTTGGAAGAAGGTGCAAAACAGGTGAAAATCATGGGCGATGACGTCGTCGTGGCAGCCACCATCCGCAAGATCGATGATTATTCCGGCCATGCCGATGGGCCCGAACTGGTGCAGTGGATGAAGGAACGCCTGCCCGTAAAAAAATCCATCTTCCTCACCCATGGCGAGGAAGAACCACAACTGGCACTGGCGGAAAACCTGCGTGGCATGGTGCCCGATGACTGCATCGTGAGGCCAAGGCTTGATGATGTCTATGACCTGAATGCCACGGCTTGCGTGCCGATCGCTGCGGAAACCAAGCCCCGCATTGATCCGGCATCAGTGGCCAAGCTCGATTGGCACAATGACCTGCAATCACTGGTTCTGGACATTGACGAAGCCATGAAGAAAACCGCTGACGTGAAACAGCGCGGCGTGATGATCCGGAAACTCAGGGCGGCCTTGGCTGCTGACGCAGGCCAGCCATGATTATGGAACGGCTGTTCTGTTTCTGATTGTCCAGTCCGTCTGGGCGGGCTAACCTCAGACATGTCCACAATTGACCTTCCCCAGGATTTTGCCGCACTTAAAACACTGATTGCCGGGCGCGCCGGTGTCATGCCGCGCCGCCTCGCCCAGGTTGCCGCCTACGCCCTTGAGCACCCGGATGAAGTGGCCTTTGGCACGGTCGCTTCCATTGCCGAACATGCGGTGGTGCAGCCTTCGACACTGGTGCGCTTTGCCCAGAGCCTCGGTTTTGAGGGTTTTTCCGATCTCCAGGAAATTTTCCGCGACCGTTTGCGCGAGCGCCTGCCCAATTATGCCGAGCGCCTGCAAAACTTGCGCGCCCATGCCCAATCCCACGCCAAGACCAGCCTGATTTTTGATGGTTTCAGCGAGGCTTCAGAAAAATCCATCCGCGACCTGCGCGAAAGGCTTGATCCCGCCATGTTGGAAAAGTCGGTGGAACGCCTGTCCGGTGCCGAAACGATCTATTTGATCGGGCTTCGCCGCTCCTACCCGATCACCGCCTACATGGCTTATGCCTTTGGCAAGCTTGGCGTCAAAACCCTGCTTGTCGATGCCCGGGGTGGACTTGCCGCCGAGGAAGTGGGTTTCGCCAGCAAGCAGGACTGCGTTCTTGCCTTCAGTTTCACGCCCTACGCCAGTGAGACCGTGGCGCTCACACAGGCCCAGGCTGCGCGGGGCATTCCGCTGGTGGCGATCACCGATTCACCGTTCTCGCCTCTGGCCAACCTTTCCGATGTGTGGATCGAGGTCCAGGAGGCCAATTTCGAGGGCTTCCGGTCCATGGCCGCGACCTTGGCGCTGGCCATGACCCTGACCGTGGCTGTGGCCGAGCGCCGGGGCAAAATGTGATCGACATTCTATTTAGAATATATATTCCATATTGACACGATGATGGAATTATTGTTTCATTATTGAACACGCGGCATTCAGAGGCACAGCATGACGACGGCAGCAGGTCCGGAATTGGACATCATCACCATGGGCCGCTGCTCCGTCGACCTTTACGGTCAACAGATCGGTTCAAGGCTCGAGGACATCGCATCCTTTGCCAAGTCCGTCGGCGGATCGCCGTCCAACATCGCCATCGGAACGGCACGGCTTGGCCTCAAGGTCGGCCTCATCACCCGCGTCGGCAATGAACAGATGGGCCGCTTCGTGCTGGAGCAATTGCAGCGCGAAGGGGTGAGCACCAAGGGCGTTGTCACCGATGCGCAGCGCTTGACCTCGCTTGTCTTGCTTGCGGTTGAGAACGACAAGACTTTTCCGCTCATCTTCTACCGCGACAATTGCGCCGACAGTGCCCTCAATGCCGGAGACGTCGATGAGGATTATGTTCTTTCGGCAAAAGCCCTGCTGGTGACCGGCACGCACTTCGCCCGCGCCGACAATGACGCCGCCCAAAGGAAGGCCATGGCCATTGCCAAAAGCCATGGCCGCAAGGTGGCCATTGACATCGACTACCGCCCCAATCTCTGGGGGCTCGCCGGCCATGACGCGGGCGAAGAACGCTACATCAAATCCGACAAGGTGTCGCAACACCTGCAAACCATTCTCCCTGACTGTGACCTGATCGTGGGCACGGAAGAAGAAGTGCACGTCGCTGGGGGCAGCGAGAACACTTTGGAAGCCTTGCGCATGATCAGGTCTCTTTCTTCAGGGGTGATTGTGCTGAAGCGCGGGCCCATGGGTTGCGTCGTCTATCCCTCCGCAATTCCATCATCCCTTGATGACGGAATTGTCGGAAAAGGCTTTCCCATCGAGGTCTATAATGTTTTGGGCGCCGGCGACGCTTTCATGTCGGGATACCTTCGCGGCTGGCTCAAGGGTGAAGACCACGCCACGAGTGCCACCTGGGCGAATGCCTGCGGGGCCTTTGCGGTGTCGAGGCTTCTGTGTTCGCCGGAATATGTGACCTTCACCGAATTGCAGTATTTCTTGAGGCACGGCTCGAAGCACCTGGCGCTCCGCCAGGATGAAACCCTCAATCACATCCATTGGGCCACCACGCGGCGCGGTGAATGGCCGAAACTCATGGCTTTCGCCATCGACCACCGCAAACAACTCGAGGACATGGCCGACAAGCTCGGCGCACCGCGTTCAAAAATAGCACCTTTCAAACGCCTCGCCATGAAAGCCATTGCCAAGGTCGCAGACGGCAGGCCGGGCTTTGGCACCTTGCTCGATGATACCTATGGCCGCGATGCCATGTTCGATGCCGCAAAACTGGGCCTGTGGGTCGGCCGTCCGCTGGAAGAACCGGGATCAAGGCCGTTGCGCTTTGAGTTCACGCAGGATGTGGGCGCACGCCTTGTCGAATGGCCCGTTGACCATTGCATCAAGTGTTTGGCGTTTTATCACCCTGATGATCCGCCAGCCTTGAAGGCAGAACAGCAGCAAAAATACCGCACCCTTTATGAAGCGGCCCGCCGGGTGGGGCGGGAATTGCTGATCGAAATCATTGCATCAAAGCATGGCCCCATGGACCGCCACACCACGGCCCGCGCCATGGCGGAACTCTATGCGCTGGGCATCAAGCCTGACTGGTGGAAACTGGAGCCGCAGGCCATGCCCGAGGCCTGGGATGAAATCGGCAAGGTCATCGACAAGAATGATCCCCTGTGCCGGGGCGTTCTACTGCTGGGCCTCGACGCGCCGGAGGATGACCTCGCCAAGGACTTTCGTGCTGTCAGCGGCAAGAAGCATGTGAAGGGCTTTGCCGTCGGCCGCACCATATTCAATGACGCAGCGCAAGCCTGGCTTTCGGGCAAGATCAATGATGATGAGGCGGTTGGCATGATGGCCGCGCGCTTTGGCAATTTGGTGAACCTGTGGGACAAGGCGCAAAGGTGGTTTCCCTCAACTGTCGAACAGGAACTCCAGTGACCAAACTTTTGCTGAAGCCCAAAAAGAAATCCGGCAAAGTGATTTCCGTCACGCCAAAATCTGCCAAATGGAAATATGTCGGCCATGATGTGTGGCACCTTGGCCTTGGCAAAACCGCAAAAGGCTTCGAGGCAAAACGCGAGACATGTCTTGTCTTTATTTCCGGCAAGGCAGACGTTACCGTCGGTGGCAAATCACTTGGCATTCTCGGGGAGCGCATGAGCGTGTTCGACGGCAAGCCCTGGTCTGTCTATGTGCCGCCCAACGTGAAGTGGCAGGCCAAGGCCACGACCGACTGCGTCATCAATGTCTGCACCGCACCTGCAAGAGGCGAGCATGAAGCCTTTGTCATTTCGCCCGATGAACTTACAGTCATCACTAGGGGCAAAGGCTCCAACACGCGCTATGTCTGCAACATTTTGCCGGAGCACGACAAGCGGGCCGAGAGCCTGCTGGTCGTCGAAGTGATAACACCCAATGGCTGCACCTCGTCCTATCCGTCGCACAAGCATGACAAGAACAACCTGCCCCATGAATCGCTGCTCGAGGAAACCTATTATCACCGCCTGAACCCGCCCCAGGGCTTTGCCTTCCAGCGCGTCTATACCGATGACCGAAAGCTTGACGAGTCCATGGCCGTCGAGGACGGCGATGTTGTGATGGTGCCCAAGGGCTACCATCCCTGTGCTGCCATCCATGGCTATGACCTTTACTATCTCAATGTCATGGCTGGCCCGGTGCGCATCTGGAAATTTAACAATGCCAAAGAACATGAGTGGCTGCTGACAGCGTGAAGTGTTGCAAGTGTTGCGGCACATGCTCTAACAGGCAGCCATGTCCTCCCCCCATCGCCCCGCCGCCTTCATTTTCGTCTTCATCACAGTTGCCCTCGACATGCTGGCCATCGGCATCATTATTCCGGTGCTGCCGAAGCTGATCGAGCGTTTCATGGACGGCAACACGCCGCGCGCCGCCGAAGTGGCGGGCCTGTTCGCGACCCTGTTTGCGGCCACGCAGTTTTTCATGTCGCCGGTGCTCGGCGCACTCTCCGACCGCTTCGGCAGAAGGCCCGTCATTCTTCTTTCCAACTTGGGTCTCGGCCTCGACTATATCTTCATGGCGCTCGCACCAAACCTCTGGGTGCTGCTGATCGGGCGGCTGATTGCTGGCGCCACCTCGGCCAGCGTTTCAACGGCGGGTGCCTATATCGCCGATGTCACGGCACCTGAAGGACGCGCCCAGAAATTCGGCATGTTGGGGGCGGCCTTTGGTGTTGGCTTTGTCATCGGCCCGGCCCTTGGTGGCATTCTCGGTGGCATTGACCTGCATTATCCATTCTGGGCCGCTGCCTTCATGAGCCTTGTCAATTTCACCTATGGCTATTTCGTTCTTCCGGAATCATTGAAACCTGAAAACCGCAGCGCTTTCACGCTTGGCAAAGCCAATCCGCTTGGCAGCCTCAGGCTGCTTCTATCCAATCGCAATCTCTGGAGCTTTGGCTCGGCGATGTTCCTTTCGCAACTCGCCCACACGGTATTGCCCGCCATCTATGTGCTCTATGCTGGTTATCGCTATGGCTGGGGACCAAGCGAGATGGGCTGGCTTCTGGCGGCGGTCGGCGTCGGTTCCATGCTCGTGCAAGGCACGCTGGTAAAACCGATTGTGAAATTCATGGGCGAGCGCCGTGCCGCCCTGTTCGGTCTCATCGCAGGCGGGTTGGCACTCATCTGGTATGGCACGGCCTGGGAAGGCTGGATGGTCTGGTTCGGCGTTCCAGTCGCGGCCTTCTGGGGTCTGTTTAACGCCACTTCGCAATCCATCATGTCGCGGCAAGTAACAGCCGGTGAGCAGGGCAAGCTTCAGGGTGCCAACACATCCATCATGGCACTGTCCAACATCATCGGCCCTTCGCTGTTTGCAATAACCTTTGCCTGGGGCATCGAACCAACGCGGGTTCCTGCCATTCCGGGGGCGGGCTTCTGGCTGGCCGGCGGAATTCTGTTTCTGGCAGCCTTCATTACGTGGGCGGTCACCAGATCGCGGCAAAGCGTCACTGTCCCCGGCTGAAGGCGGGCCAAGGCGGTTCAAACGCCTGATCGTGACACAGGGTTTTGAGCAAGGCCAGCGTCAACGGAATTGCCGACGCTGTCAGGCGACCACTTGCCACCATGGCATGGATTGACGGGGAAACGGCGCGGCCAAGTTCTGCTCCTTCAATGGTGTCATCTTTCATCGGCCCTGACTTAACTTCCGAGTAGGTCATTCCCCGGCCAAGACAGTTGCCAAGCCTCGAATTCCGTCCCGCCTGGCAGGTGACATAGACATCACCCACACCCGGCATGCCCCACACGCTTTCCGCCGTTCCGCCAAAGACCCGGGTCAGTACCATCATTTCCTGCACCGCCTGGTCAAACAGCATGGCGGCGGCGTTGTTGTTGCGGGCCTTGTTTTCAACCTCCGCCATCACTTCCATGCGGCCATGGGCCCAACCCACGGCAATGGCGAAGAAGTTTTTGAAGGCGGCGCAGATCTCAGCCCCTATCATGTCGAACGACGGACGGGGATGATAGTATTCGGTTTCCAACCGGGCACAGAGATCGGCGGCAAGTGCGAGGTCACGCGACACAATCACCGTGCCCGTGTGCCGCCTGACCGCCAGTTCACCGGCAATGCACGGCCCGGCAATGGCCGCCACGGGCACGCGAAAATCCAAACGTGCTTCGAGGGCCTGCTGCACCACATCCGGCAGGGCAAGCAGACTGTCACCCCGTGCTGCCATGCCCTTGGTGATCATCAACACGGGTACTGAACGCTTCATGGCACTTCCGAGCTTGCCGATGGCCCAATCCACGCCCGCCGATGAAACGCCAAGCACGATCAGGTCTGTGTCGAGGCCAAGTGCATTGTCCAATTCATCGTGGGAAAAGGCTTTGATACCGGCGGGCAAAGCCACATTGAGCTTGGGGTGAAAATTCCTGCTCCGGACACTTGCAATGATCTCGCCATCAAGATGGGTGCCGACAAGGCGGACAGCCATGCCGCTGGAATAAGTTTTCACAGGGTGGCTGATGAAGTCGCCGATTTCAGCAAACTCCTCAATGGCTTTGTAGCGCTGGTCGATTTCTTTATTCGACAGCCCCAGAATTGCGGCGTTCAAATACACATTATCGCGGCCAGAAAATTCAGGATTGAATCCAGAGCCAAGCTCGAGCAGTGCTGACACTCGACCCTGAACTTTGATGGTGCCTTTCGTTGGCTGCAGGATGCCGGCCACCATCTGGAGCAGCGT
>JANNFZ010000292.1:0-9633 GCA_031380375.1 Hyphomicrobiales bacterium | reverse complement strand
AGAACATGCTGACCACGCCTTACGTCTTCAATGCCGGCGAAGCCAAGGCCATGGCGGAAGCCGGGGCCGACATCATTGTCTGCCACTTGGGCCTCACCACCGGCGGCAGCATCGGATCGAGGACATCACTCAAGCTGAAAGACTGCCCGGCCCTTGTTGATGAATGGGCAGAGGCCGCATTGAAGGTCAACAAAGACGCCATCATCATTGTCCATGGCGGACCCGTCTCCATGCCGGATGATGCCCAGTTTATTTTCGACAATACCAAAAACTGCCACGGCTTCTATGGTGCCTCATCCATGGAACGCTTGCCGGTGGAAAAGGCTCTTGTCGACCAGGCCAAGGCTTTCAAGGCCCTGACGTTCAAGTGAAGCTGTTCAGGTTTTGCAAAGGCTGATGGCGCGGCGGAGCGCGTGGCCATAACCTTCGACGCCATATCCCGCGATCACCCCATCGGCGCGGCCCGACACAAAGGAATGGTGGCGGAATTCCTCGCGCTTGTGGATGTTTGAAATATGGACTTCAAGCACCGGCCCTTTGAAGGCGGTAAGTGCATCAAGAATGGCGATTGAAGTGTGGGTCAAAGCCGCCGGATTGATGACGATGGCGGAAGCCTTGTCCCGCGCCTCATGAATCCAGTCGATCAGTTCATGTTCGGCATTGCTCTGCAAAAAGCGGATGGCGACACCTTGCTCCTTGGCGATGGCAAGGCACAGTTTCTCGACGTCGGCGAGCGTGTCATGGCCATAGATTTCCGGCTCGCGCTTGCCGAGCAGGTTCAGGTTGGGGCCGTTCATGATATAAATGGTCTTGGGCATGGCGCTGTCCGCTTTCAGGCCTTCTCCATAGTTCACAAGCGGCGGGCCTGCATCAGGAATTTGCGGCGACTTGCCCTTGGGGCATGGAACCCGCAGAATGGCAGGCCATGAGCACGCAGGATTTCACCCCTTGGATCGGCAGAGTGGTCATACGCCATGACGTTGTGACCATGCGGCTTCTTCAAGCTTTCCGCGCAATACTTCTGCCCCATGTCTTTGCCCAGCCGGACGAAACCATGGGACTGCCGGGCCTGCACTGGTGCCTTGCCCCTGTCATTCTTGAAAAACATGAACTTGCCGCCGATGGCACGGAACGGGCCGGACCCTTCTTGCCGGAATTTGGGCCTGCCCGGCGCATGTGGGCGGGCGGCGAAATCAGACACTACGCGCCTCTCGGCCTCCATGACGAGGTGACACGCAACTCGACACTTTCTTCTGTCAACCAGCACGAAGGCAGTTCTGGTCCGTTGAGCATTGTGTCGGTGGCTCACGAGATCAAGGCGCGCGGCGTGCTGGTGGTGCGTGAGCGCCAGGATCTGGTTTTCCGCAGAATCGGAAGCGTCCTGGCTGCAAAGCCTGCCGCCCAACGGCCCGTTGCTGACCTGCACTGGAATGTCGATGCCGACGCCCTGCTGCTGTTTCGCTTTTCAGCCCTGACCTTCAATGGCCATCGCATCCATTATGATGCCGACTATGCGCGGCAGGTCGAGGGCCAGGGAGGGCTGCTCGTTCATGGGCCATTGCAGGCGACGCTGGCACTGAACCAGGCCGCAACGCTCATGGGCACCGTTCCAAAACATTTCACCTATCGCTGTCTTGCGCCACTTGTCGCGTCACAGAACTTTGAAATCGATTCGCGCAGAATGGATGACAGTGTCGAGACGACGATTTTCGATGCCCAAGGCATCAAGACCTTTGCCGCCGTCAGCGAGGCATAGTCAACGGCGTCCCAAAACCTCAATGGCGCCAGCACCAACAATGAGCGCAGTGCCCGTGGCCTCCATCCAGCCATAGGCTTCGCCCGCAAAAACGGCGGCACTGATGGATCCCACCAGCAGTTCCGTCATCAGCAGAATGCCGGCCCGGCCCGGATCAACCCGCTGCATGGCCCACAGCACGAGCGCATTGGGCGGCACGAAAATAACCAGCGCCACGGCCACGATCAGCGGCAGGTTCGCTGCCATGTCACCGACACTGGCGAGGGCATTGCCGTTCGCATGTGCAATCACCACGATGACAAGAGACGTGACAAGGCCGCCAAGCGCAAAACAAAAGGCCGGCAGCGCCACGGCATCGGAGGGACGCCGAAAGGCCACCATCGAACCTGCGGCCCACAGCATGCCGCTCAACAGGGCCAGCATGTCACCGGTATTGCGTGGAATTGGCAGGCCTTTGTCAAATCCCAGGATGAAGGCCATGCCGGCAAAACCGCAGAAAATGGCGGCAAGGCGCGGTGGCGTCAGTTTTTCACGATACATCAGCCACGCACCCAGCGTGCTCCAGACTGGTGTGAGGTAAAAGAGCAGGATGGCGTGGACCACATCGGTCATGAGCAGCGCCACCGTGTAAAGTGCAAAGCCCGAGCCCAGCAGTGAACCGCTGAGCAACGGCGCCCGCCAGTTCGCCCAGCTTGATTTTTTCAAAAGCCATGGCAAGGCGGCAAGCGCCGCAACGGAACTGAACAGGGTGCCCATCCAGGCGGCACCGATACCCGCCGCGTCGAACCACCGAAGCGGCATCCAATAAATGCCCCATAACGCGCCACAAATGACAACGGCAAGGCTGGCCAGCCGTTGCGTGTGTGCGGGATCAGTCATGATTGCGCTTGGCCGCTATTTGCCCTGGTCAAGCCGGTTGATTGCTTCGACATTTGCGGCTGATGCGCCATTCGGATCAAATTCCGCGGCGAGCCAGACATCAACGATGGCCTTGGCCAATTCCGGACCGATGACGCGCGCTCCCAGGGTGATGATCTGGGCATTGTTGGATTTTGCGGCCCGTTCGGCGGAATAGGTGTCATGGGTCAGCGCTGCCCGGATGCCGGGTACCTTGTTGGCGGCAATGCAAACGCCGATGCCTGTGCCGCAGCACAGGATGGCCCGGTCAGCCTTGCCATCGATGACAGCTTTCGCCACATCGGCAGAGAGATCCGCATAGAAACCGGATTTGCTCATGTTGCTGATGTCGTGCTGTCCCAGGGCTTTGAGGTGCGCTTCGATCACCTCAATGAGGGGCTTTCCGGCGCTGTCGGCGCCAAGGGCAATTTTCATGTGCTGCTCCGGGAATTTTCAATTCGCGTTGTAGCCGATCAGGCAATCTTTTGCCACTGCCGCAGTCTTGATGAAGCGAGTGCCGCCTCGACGATTTTTTGAATCTCGAATGCTTCGCGGAAATCCGGACCTGCTTTCTGGCCCGTGGCGATGGCGCCCAGAAACTCACCTATTTCGATTGTCTTCAGATCATTGAAACCCAATTGATGGCCCGCCGCCACGCAGAACCGGCCATAGGGGAAATGCTGTGGTCCCGCTTCAATCCGTGTGAAGCCGGCATGGCGAGGGTCACCGCCGGATTTGTAGTAGTGCAACTCGTTCAGGTTCTCCTGGCTGAAAGCGAGGCTGCCCTTGCTGCCGGTAAGTTCAAAGCCGAGCTGCATCTTGCGCCCGGTGGCCAGCCAGGTGGCTTCGATTGTGCCGCCACAGCCGCGTGCGAACGTGACAAGCAGGCGGGCGACATCATCGACCTTCACAGGATGTCGTTCTTTGGCGCCACGCGCCACGGGCCGCGACGTCACTACGGTCTGTACATCGGCGCTGATTTCGGCAATCGGCCCCAGCAGGAACCTCGCGATGCTGATGATGTGGCTGCCGAGATCGGCGATCACGCCCGGACCGCCCGAGGGATCGAGCCGCCATGAATAGGGGCTTTCGGAATCATGCATGTAGTCTTCGGCGTGCAGCCCCCGAAAGCCTGTGATCTCACCGAGTTCTCCGGCCTCCACCATTTCGCGGGCAAGCTTCAGCAGCGGGTTCTTGATGTAATTGAAGCCCACCTGCGTGACGATCCCCTTTGCTTCGGCGGCCAGCATCATTTCTTTCGAATCCTCCAGCGTCGGAGAGAGGGGCTTTTCACAATGGACATGCTTGCCGGCGGCGATCGCGGCAAGTGCCATTTCCTTGTGCAGGGTATTGGGCGTGGTGATCGACACCACATGAATGGCGGGATTGGCCATCAGGTCACGCCAGTTGCCGGTTGCTCCGGAAAAGCCATATTGCCGCGCCGCAGTCTGTGCTTCTGCCGCGTTCACGTCGGCGATCATCACGAGCCTGGGAAGCGGAATTTCCGGGAAGGCAGCAAGGGCTGCCCGGTAGGCGAAGGCATGGGCCTTGCCCATGAAGCCTGTCCCGATGATGCCAATGCCCAATTCTTTCATGGTCGTCTCCCACCTTGTTTGTGGTTTGTTGCGGGGCGATTGGCCAGTCGTCAAGGAAGACCGCTACTGGCCAAATATCATGCAATTATAAATTGTTCTGGATCTTAACCACTACATCTTTTGCGCGAGTAGATTAGCCTGCCCTTAACCATGCAGACCTAAGACGGGTGCGGACTCATACCGGGTTTGCACAGGGAGCCATCATGGAGCAGGGCACAGGGCACGAGACCCTCGTTCTCCATCACATGCTTGATTTGCGTTCAGCACCTGAACTGCAAAAAATGTTGCTGGCGGCCTTGCAAACGCAAACCGCTGTCACCATCGATGCGAGCTTCGTTTCGCGCATGTCGACAGCGGCCCTTCAGTTGCTCATCGCATTCCTCGCGGCGGCCCGTGCCCAAGGCATCAAGGTCGTGATTTCCGGTGTGACGGCAAGTTTCTCCTCTGCCTTCGAGGCCCTGGGCCTTGGCCATCTGCTTGAAACAGCAGGCCGGGAGGTCAGCGCGTGAAAATACTTGCCGTCGACGATTCCCCGACCTTGCTCGACATCCTTTCAACGACACTCAACGCCGCCGGCCATGCCGTCGAAACGGCCTCCGACGGGCATCAAGCCCTTGCCATTCTTGCAAACAAGGAAGTGGACTTGATCATCAGCGATCTCAACATGGTGTTCATGAGCGGTTTTGAACTGCTGCATGAAGTGCGGAAAAGCCCTGTTCACATGGCAACGCCATTTGTGTTTCTGACCACCGAAACCGATGCCGAATTGAAACAGGCAGCCCGCAGCGCTGCTGCCACGGCCTGGATGGTCAAACCCTTCAACCCGGAACAGCTGGTGCAGTTTGTCAGCCGTTTCCAGCCCGTCTGATGTTCGGCTGATGGAGACCATGTTGTGAAAGCCGAAGACTTCCGTCCGATGTTTCTGGCCGAATGTGCCGACCACCTCGCTCTGCTCGAGCGCTTTGTCGAATCATTCGCGCAAAGCCGTCTCGCTGCCGACCAGGTTGACGCGGCGTTTCGCGCCATTCATTCGATCAAGGGCGGGGCCGGCATGTTTGGCCTCGACCGCATCGTGCCCATTTCCCACGCCCTTGAATCCCATCTCGACAATATCCGGCTGGACGATGGCAGGGTTGCCGACGACCACGCCGCCGCCCTGGTGAAATGTGTTGATTGCCTTACCGACTTGATAGAGGCCGAGACCAAGGGTTTTGCGCTTCCGGCGGGTTTCGAGAACCTGGCCATGGAACGTCTCGCCCGCTTTGCGCCACAGGAAGTTGTTGAAGCGGCAACAGCGGCCGAAGCGGCAGGTGACTTCACCACCGACGGACCGGCAAAAAACCTCTTCGCCATCACTTTCCATCCCCATAGCGGTTTGCTGCGCCGGGCCAATGAGCCGCTCATCATCATCCGGGAACTGCGTGATATCGGCAAACTGCAGGTTCACACCGATTGTTCCGCCGTTCCGGATCTTGAAAACATCAATCCAACCGATTCTTATCTGCGCTGGGAGTTCGTGCTCGAAACCCACAGCAGTGAAGCCGAGGTCCGCAAGATTTTCGAATTTGTCGAAGGCGACTGCGATCTCGTGATCGTCCTGAAGCCGGATGCAGCAACGCCCTTGGCCGAACCTGCGGCTTCGCCTGCCCAGGCCGTGCCGGAACCCGAGCCGGCACTTGTCACGCTGGCTGAACAGCGCGTGACCGACGCATCCGTGACTTCGATCCGCGTCGAAACGGAAAAGATCGACCGTCTCGTCAACCTGGTGGGCGAGATCGCCATTTCCCAGGCCCTTGTCACGCAACTGATCGACCAGTCGCTGTTCAATGCCAATCCACGGCTTTTCCAGGAACTGTCACAGCTCCTCGTCCATACCCAGACGCTCCATGACACGGTGATGTCGGTCAGGGCGCAACCGGTGCGTACGGTGTTCCAGCGCATGCCCAGGCTGGTGCGTGAACTTGGCGAGCAATTGGGCAAACGCATCTTCCTCAGGATGTCCGGTGAAGCCACAGAAATAGACAAGACCGTCGTCGAACAACTGGCCGATCCCATCGTCCACATGCTGCGCAATGCCGCCGACCACGGCCTTGAGACGCCGCCTGAAAGGCTGGCCGCAGGCAAGTCTCCTGATGGCATTATCACACTGCATGCCGAACAGCGCGGCAGCCGCATCATTATCGAGATCAGCGACGACGGCCGGGGGCTGGACCGTGAAAAAATAAGGGCGACGGCCGTCGCGCGGGGCCTGATCGCCGCCGACGCGACACTGGCCGCCGAGGAAATTGACAATTTGATTTTCCTGCCCGGTTTCACCACCAGCCAGTCCCTGACACAAATTTCAGGACGGGGCGTGGGACTTGACGTCGAGAAACAGAATGTTTTGCGCTTTGGCGGCCGCGTCAACATCAGGTCGGTTCCGGGCCAGGGCATTCAGATGACCATGAGCCTGCCCTTGACGCTTGCAGTCCTCGAAGGCCTGATCGTCCGCTGCGGGACCGAGAACTATGTAATCCCTGTGGCAAGCGTTTTGGAATGCCGCAGCAACTGGAAAGCCCAGGCGCGCCGTGTGCCGGGCCATGGCCATGTGTTGGAAGCCCGCGGCCGGGTGATCGCCGTGCATCACCTGACGGACGCTTTCGGCATTGCTGGCGACAATGCCGGAGATGGCGGCGTTGCGATCCTTGTCGACCTCGAAGGCCGTGATATGGCGGTCCTGGTGGCTGACGAAATCACCGGCCAGCAGCAGGTTGTGGTCAAAAAACTGGCGGGCACGCTGAACGCCATTCCAGGCATAGCCGGGGCGACAATACTCGGTGATGGCCGGGTTGCCCTCATCCTTGATCCTTCGGAAGTTGCAAGCGTGGCAGCGCGAAAGCCGCATGACAGCGATAGCCGGTCGGGGTCGTTCACAAATTCCGGGAGAATGGTTGCATGACAATGACGCGCCGCCGCAGTGACCGCCAGGATTCTGCCGGTATTGTTCCGGAGACTTCACAGGTCGCCAAGCTGCAGTTTGTGACTTTCACGGTCGCCGAACAGCGCTATGGCCTCGATATTCTCATGGTGCGGGAAATCCGCATCTGGTCGGGGGCAACGAGCCTTCCCAATGCGCCGGCACAGGTGCGCGGTGTCATCAATCTGCGCGGCTCCATCATTCCCGTCATCGACATGCGTGTGATGTTCGGCATGGCACCGACGGCGACCTCGGAAACCAGCGTGGTCGTCATCGTGGCTGCAAGTTCAGGCCTGACCGGTCTTCTGGTCGACAGCGTCAACGACATCATTGCCGTTGATGCAAGCGAGATTTCAGCACTGCCGCCGACGGCCGGTATTGAAAAGGAATCCTGCTTCAAGGGGCTGATCAGCGCAGGCGAAGGCCTCGTTGCCGTGCTTGACCTTGACAGCGTTGCCGCCCGGCCGAGCACCAGCCTTGCCGGCCCCCTGACAAACTTCCCGGAGACCTCCCATGCTGCTTAAGAAACTTCCGACGATGCCGGGCACCAGCATCAAGGCCAAGCTGGCCGCTTCCTTTGCCGCCTTTGCGCTGCTGCTGGTCATCACTGGGGGTGCCGGCGTGTGGTTTACTTCGAATGTCAGCCAGCGCGCCGCGACGATCGGCGAGGAGCTTGGCCCGCTCAGTGTTGCGGCATTGCAGATCAAGCTGCACGGTGTCCAGGCCCACCTTGCATTTGAAGAGATTTTAAACGGCGCACCCGGCGAAAGGGTGGTGGCCGTGTGGGATCACCTCGACAAGATCCGCTGGTTCGCCAAATCCGTTGTCAGTGGCGGAAGCAACGGGGAAATGGTTGTAAGGCCCACAAAAGCAGCTGGCATCAAAGCCAAGATGACAGAAATACTAAGCACGATGGAGCAGCTCACCACGGCGTTCCAGGCCCGCCTTGATGTTCAGGAAACCGCCAGCATGCGCGGTACTGAAACTGAAAAGCAGTTCAACAACTCGGGCGATGCCCTGCTCACCTCCATAGACGAGTTGTCAATGGCCTTGTTCAACATGTCGGATGCCAACATTGCCCCGCAGTCAAAGCGCATTGGTGACGTCAAATACAGTGTCGCCAATGCCTATGTGGTATTGGACCGGTTGAAGTCTGACATCTCCCGCAATGAATATCTGAAAATGAAGCGCCAGCTTTTGTCGTCGAAAGTCCTGCTGGGATCGCTGGAAGGAACGGCTGCCGCCAGGGCCGGCAGAAAATCATCTGATCTCCTGGCGGCTTTCAACACGGCAACAGAACTTCGCTTCCAGAGCATTTTGTCCTTCGCGGCCCAGAAAAAAAAGACCGATACGGAACTCGCGACCGCCTATGCCGATTTCTTCGAACTCGCCACCAGCACCAACCTGTTGGTCAACGCGGAAATCAGCAAATCCCTGGGCGAAGCGCGCGATTACCGCAGTGCCTCGCTCTACATCCTCCTCACGGCACTTGGTGCCGGCGTCATCCTGGCAGCACTGCTCGCCACCTTGATTGGCCGCAACATATCGGGCCGTGTGGGCGTGCTGTCCAACCAGATGACGGCACTGGCTTCAGATGACCGGGACACAACGGTTTCCTTCGCCTCGGACCGTGATGAGATCGGCCAAATGGCAAGGGCGCTGCAGGTTTTCAAACAGACCGTTGTCGACAAGTCAAAACTGGAGAAGCAAAGCCAGGTCGACCGCGAGAACAATGAACGCAAGGTCCGCGAATTCGAAGCCTCGTTCCAGCAGGACCTGAGCGTGATGATCGAGAGCGCCTCGATGGGCGATTTCTCGCAGCGCGTCGAGACCGCCAACAAATCGGGCCTGTCGCAGAAGATCGGTGAAGGCATGAATCGCTTTGTCGGCACTGTCGATGCAGCACTCAAAGGCTTCAGCGACGTCATTTCCGGCCTCGCCCGCGGTGATCTCTCCCGGCGCGTGGAAGGAACCTACAATGGTGTCTTCCTGCAACTGAAGGACGACACCAACACCATGGCCGACAAGTTCCGCGCCATTGCCCGCCGCATCTCCGGTTCAACACGGGAAGTGCAAGGAGCGACCAAGGAGATCGCCGCAGGCGTTGCCGATCTTTCGGCCCGCACCGAGCACCAGGCTTCGTCGCTGGAGGAAACTTCCGCCTCCATGGAGGAACTGGCCACCACGGTCCGGCAAAACGCCGACAATGCCCGTGAGGTCAACACATTGGCAGGTGCAGCCCGTGATGCGGCACAGGGTGGCAGTGAAATCGCCAGCCAGGCTGTTGCTGCCATGCAGCGCATCGAGGGTTCATCACGGCAGATTTCCGACATCGTCGGTCTTATCCAGGACATTGCCTTCCAGACCAATCTGCTGGCGCTCAATGCGGCTGTTGAAGCGGCCCGGGCCGGTGATGCGGGCAGGGGTTT
>JANNFZ010000284.1:0-23291 GCA_031380375.1 Hyphomicrobiales bacterium | reverse complement strand
TGAATCGAGCACCCGGTTGTTGGGACCGCCGCCGCCACCACCGCTGCCACTGCCGCCCATGTTGCTGCTGTGGCGGCGGTTGCGGTTGCGATTGCGGTTCTTGTTGTTGTTATTGTTGTTGTGCTGGGGTCTCATCATGGTTCCATCTTGATCATGTAAAAGTCAAATGCCCAGGCACACAGCGCTCGCAGATTGCCTCTGCGCACCACCGGCATTCTTTGATAAAGCTCAATTGGCTTCGTCAGTTGATGTGTCCTGGTCCAAACATCCTGCCGCCGTCGTCAAAGCCGTTGCCGGCCCAAACATCGCATTGCTTGCGAAACCTCGAGACCGGGATTTGTGCGATTGTCTGCAAGCAAATCCCGACACTTCGCCTGTACCGTCGCAAAAGGCAGGGGATTACCAGCCCCACATAGCGTAAGCCTGTCTTGATTCCAATGGGAAACTGCCGACGTTGCAAAGCAAAACTTAAGCCCGGGCAAAGGCCAGGGCCCGAATATGCCCCGCAAGATCTTGTTTTTGTGCAATTAAATTGAATTCCGTGGAGGCAAAAATGGCTGTCACATCGGGGCCCTGGCCGGCGCCAATTTCGACGCCGACAAAACCACCAGTTGCGAGTGCTGCACCCGCACCGGCGGCAATGCTGCGATAACAGGCGAGCCCATCACTGCCACCATCCAGCGCCAGATGCGGATCATGGTCCCTGACTTCGGGCGCGAGGCCCCGGATGGCGTCTGATGGAATATAGGGCGGGTTTGAAACAATGACATCGAACTGCCTCTCAGCGGTTTCCAGAAAATTGCTCCGTATACAGACGAGCCGATCCGTGACCTGAAGATGCCCGGCATTTTCCATGGTCACGGCAAGTGCGGCATCCGACACATCAATGGCCGTGCCGCAGGCCAAAACCCGTTCCGCCAGCAATGATGTGATGATGACACCACTGCCGCAGCCAAGATCGGCAATGCGCGCCGGTTTGTCGGCAGGCAGCAACTCCAGCACGAGGTCAATCAAGGTTTCCGTGTCGGGTCTTGGATCAAGCACGTCGGGGGTCACCACAAAACGCCGGCCATAAAATTCGCGTGCGCCCAGAATGCGCGACACAGGCTCGTGGGCCAAGCGCCGCACCAACATGCCTTCAATGACTGCGGACTCATGTGCCTGCATGTGGCGCGCGCCTTCGGCAATCAGCACCGCATGGTCGATGTCGCAGGCCTTTTGCACCAGCAAGCGCGCATCAAGATCAGCGGTGGCAATCCCGGCGGCACCAAGCCGCCTTCGTGCGTCATCATAGGCACTGCGCCTTGTCTCAGGGGCCGACATCTTCCGCCGCCAACAGGGAAGCCTGGTGCTCGGTGATGAGCGCCTGCATCACTTCGTCGAGCGCCGGACCCTCGATGATCTCCGGCAGTTTGTAGAGCGTCAGGTTGATGCGATGATCGGTCAATCTCCCTTGCGGAAAATTATAGGTGCGAATGCGCTCCGAGCGGTCGCCTGAACCCACCTGGTCTTTGCGCGTCGCACTGCGCTCGTTGGCAATGCGTTGGCGTTCGCGTTCATAGAGCCTGGCCCGCAGGATTTTCATGGCCTTGTTCTTGTTCTTGAGCTGCGACTTCTCGTCCTGTTGGGCCACCACAACGCCTGTTGGGAGATGAGTGATGCGCACCGCGCTGTCGGTGGTGTTGACCGATTGCCCGCCGGGGCCCGAAGAGCGAAACACATCGATCCTGAGGTCCTTGTCCTCAATCTTGATATCAACCTCTTCCGCCTCAGGCAGCACCGCAACCGTGGCAGCCGAAGTATGAATGCGCCCTTGCGTTTCCGTGGCAGGAACCCGTTGCACCCGGTGAACACCGGATTCAAATTTCATCCGTGCAAAGGCGCCTGCGCCAAAGACATTGGCGATCACCTCCTTGTAACCGCCATGTTCGCCGTCACTTGCCGAAATCACGTCGACCTTCCAGCCTTGCGCCGTGGCATAGCGCTGGTACATGCGAAACAAATCGCCTGCGAAAATCGCTGCTTCATCACCGCCGGTGCCCGCCCGGATTTCAAGAATGACATTGCGCGCGTCGGCGGCATCTTTCGGCAGCAACATGAGTCGCAAATCATGCTCAAGGCGGGCAATTTTGTCGTTGAGGGCGGGATGCTCGGCTTCAGCCATTTCAGCTAGTTCGCCACCGGCCGCCACCATTTCATCAAGGCCCTTGGCCTCGGAAAAGGCGGCACGCAATTCCTTTGCCGCCTTGGCGGTGGGTTCAAGCTCGGCATAGTCCTTGGAAAGCCTCACAAAGGCATCGCCGGTGGCCCCGCTCGAAAGGGCATGTTCCACGCCTGCAAAGCGTTCAATAATACGGTCAAGTTTTTCGGGTGAGAGGCCAGCCATGCGCCAGCGCTCTTACGCGGAGTTGGCGTCAGGTTCAAACCGGAATGTGGAGATACTCTAGCCCTTGGCTTCGAGCGTCTTGATATCCAGGGGCTCGGCCGCCAGCAATGTGCCGGGTTGCCCGAGAATGCCGCGTTCCTTGCCGTCGATCATGTATTTGAGGGCACCGCCATCCTGGGCGATGGCCACAAGTCCTGGTGTGTTTGGCACGCGGTACATGTCGCCGCCATTGAGCAGTTGTGTTGCCACCCGGTTGCCCTGGCCGTCTTCGATCAGGAGCCAAATGGAACGCGTTGCCTTGAGCATGATCCGCGATTTGGGATCGGTGCTGCCAAAGATGCGGCCATCGTCAATTGCCGCAACAATGTTTTTTTGCGCAGGTGCTACCGACGCCACCACATCGGGTGCTGCGGTGTTGTCAATGGTTTCGGCAATGAAAGCGCCGAGGTCTGCCGGTTCCTCAATTTCAGCACTGCGCTCGACGGGTGATTCGGCCGGATCATCTTCGAGACCGGCAAGGGCTTCGTTGCTGAGTGGTGACTGGGTGACTTTGACCTCCGCTGCATCCGGGCCGGTTGTGGCCGTTGGCATGCTGTCGCTTTCCGTGGCAGCGACCTGACTGGCCGGTGCTTTTTCCGTATCAGGCGACAACAGCCAAGTGGCCGAGGCCAGCAGCAGGAAAACCGTGGCGGCAGAAGCCACAATGCCGTTGCGGCCGCCGGGCATGGAGGGCAGGCGAAGCTTGATCGGCGGAATCTTCGGGAAGTTGCCGAACAGCATGATCTTGGCGCTGCTCATGGGGCCAGGTGCAGCGGGATGGTTGCGCGGTGCCATTTCCGGCGGCGGCAGGAATGTGATGTAGTGTTCGAGCAGCGGATCGGCGTCAAAGCCCAGGTGATTGGCGTAAGCCGCAATCATCTCAAGTGCTTCAAGGCGCGGCGGCATGTGGGTCATGTCGCCATATTCAATAGCCTGGATATGATAGGGGTGAATGCCCGTCGCGGCAGCCGCGTCGTCAAGCGTCAGCCCGCGCTGGTTCCGCTCCCGCTCCAGATACCAGCCAGCCTCGCCGGCGGGATCATGCGCCCCATCGGGCTTCGACCTTGGCCCAAGCTGGGGCTCTTGAGGTGTGTCATCGTTGCTGTTGCCGGCAAATGAGTCGTACTGCTGCTGGTCCATGGGCTCACACACAAAGGAAAGGCCGCAGCCCGCCCCGTTCTGAAGGTTCACAATCAGGATGAACGGGAATGGTGAATGAAAGCCTAATGGAGCGGCCAGCTGGTCATTTTTGGCCTTTGATCCGGAACAATGTTCTACGGTCGGCGTTCTCCAGTGGGAACAAGTATCATCGAGGACTGAAAATGAAAGACCAACGCCGCAATATCTGGATCGTCGTGGCCGATGGTGGCCAGGCCCGCATATTGTTAAGCCAACATCGCAACGAAGGGGTGACCGAGTTGCCCCTGGCCAGCAAACATGATCCGCGCCTAGCCCACCATGGTGAAAATGCCGCCAACATTCACCACACGCCAGTGTTCAAGCCAAACCAGGAACGCCGCGATGAAAACGCCTTCCTCAACCGCCTCGCCGAAACCTTGCAGACTGGCGTGGATAAAAAAGAATGTGATCAACTGGTTCTAGTTCTGCCCTCGGCCGCGCTGGGTTTTCTCCGCAATGCCCTCAGCGAGGCGACCCGCAAACACGTGGTCGCCGAGATCGTCCATGACTATACCAACCAGACCAATGACTTCGTCCTGCAACACGTGCGAGACAAATTGCCGCTGTAGTTTATGCTATAAAACCACGCCGTTGCGGTTGGCGAATTCAAGAAGGTCGCCGCGCAGCGAATGATTGGCCGAGTTCAACAAGGGCTGCATGAAGGTCCAGAGCTTCTTCTGGTCGAGCGACCGGATCATCGCCTTCACGGGGCCAATGCCGGAAGGCGCCATGCTGAGCGAGGTGAGACCTATGCCGACGAGCCCCATGGCCTCGAGCGGCCTTCCGCCAAGCTCGCCGCACAGGGTCACCTTCTTGCCATGCGCCCGGCCCTTTTCGACGATCAGGCGCATGGCCCCGAGTGCTGCCGGCGACAGGGGATCATAACGCCCGGCAAGCTTTGGATTGCCACGATCCGAGGCAAAGAGAAACTGCACGAGGTCATTGGAGCCGATTGAGGCAAAATCAATGAGCGGAAGCAGGTGATCAAGTTGCCAGATCAAGGAGGGAATTTCGATCATCACGCCAAGCTTTAAAGTCCTGGGCATCACATGTTTCCGCGCTGTGAGATAGGCGACTTCCTGGTCGAAAACCGCCTTGGCCTTCAGAAACTCTTCCACATCGGCAATCATCGGGAACATGATGCGGGCGTCCTGGCCTTCACTGGCGATCAGCATGGCGCGCAATTGCAGGCGTAAAAGCGCCGGGCGATCGAGCGCCATGCGGATGGAGCGCCAGCCCAGCGCCGGATTTTCTTCGCGTGCCTGGCGCAAGTAGGGCAAAACCTTGTCGGCACCGATGTCGAGTGTACGGAACACCACGGGCTTGCCTTGTGCTTGCTCAAGAATCTGCTGGTAGTGGCGGACCTGAGACGACAGGCGCGGGAAACGTTGCGCCATCATGAACTGCAATTCGGTGCGATAAAGACCAACTCCGGCAGCGCCGGAATCATGCAGATGCGGCAGGTCCACAATAAGGCCCGCATTGATGTTGAGTTCCACATCCGTGCCGTCCCTGGTGACGGCCGGCAAAGCCCGCAAGGCCGTATATTGCGCCTGCTTGCGCGCATAAAAACGCACCTTCTCGGCATAGGCCTTTTGCAGCTCCGGCGAAGGGCGCACAAATACTTCGCCGGTGCCGCCATCAACGATGATTTCGTGGCCGGGATCAATGAGGTCAATCAATCCATGCGCCAGGCCGACCGCCGGAATGGCCAAGGCCCGGGCGACGATTGCCACATGGCTGGTCTTGCCGCCTTCCTCGAGAATGACGCCCCTGAGCCGCGTGCGGTCATAATCGAGCAATTCCGCAGGCCCCATGTTGCGCGCCACCACAATGGCATTGGCTGGCAGGTCGGTGCGTGACGCCGTGGCCACGGCACCCGTGAGGATGCGCAGCAGGCGGTTCGACAGGTCGTCGAGATCATGCATGCGTTCGCGCAGATATTCATCATGCATGCGCTGCATGCGGGCGCGATTGTCGTTCTGCACGCGCTCCACCGCCGCTTCCGCCGTGAGCCCCGTATGCACCGCCTCGCGCAAGCGGTTTGTCCAGCCCTTGTCACGGGCAAACATGCGGATTGTTTCAAGCACGTCGGAATAGTCGGTTGCCCGCATGGCGTCGGAACCATCAAGCAATTCATCGACCTGCGCTTGCAACTGGGCAATGGCCGCCTCCAGGCGCTTCAATTCGGCTGGCACGCTTTCGGCAATGAGATTGTGAATTTCGACGCGCGGTTCGTGCAGCACCACCTGGCCAAGGGCTATGCCTTCGGCCAGTGTTTCAAAGCGCAGATTGTGGCTGCGCAAATGCGCCACGTCGATTGCGACTTCGCGCGCCACCTCCTTGAGTTCGCCAGACGCAATGATTTCCGCCAGCACCATGGCCGTGGTTTGCAGGGCCTCTTCTTCCTCATCGGTGTAGTGGCGCTGGGTGCGGTTCTGCACAACCAGCACGGCGATGACCGAGCCGCCGCGCGTGACCGGCACGCCAAGGAAGGATTGATAAATTTCTTCGCCGGTTTCCGGCAGGTATTTGAACGCGGGATGATGCTGGGCGTCAGACAGATTGAGCCCGATGGCCTGATCGGCAATCAGACCGACAAGGCCTTCACCGACTTTCAACTTGGCGAGATGAACCGCCTCTTCCTTCAGGCCTTCGGTGGCATAGAGTTCAAGTACATTGCCCGGCCGCATCACATAGATCGAGCACACCTCCGCCACCATGTTGGCAGCGATGATCATGACGATCTTGTTGAGCCTTGCCTGTGCCGCCTCCGGCTCCGCCATCACTTCCCGGAGCCTTCGGAGGAGGACACGCGGGCCGAGTGGGGAACTGGGCATGCGGCGTGTCCTTAACGGCGTTTATAGCGGGGGTAAATGCGCCATGACCAGCGCATGCCCTGCTTCGCGGCAAATTCAGTCATCGCGGCATGGGGTTGCGATTTGGTCATGGCTTACTTTTTGTCCAATCCATAGGCCTGATGCAAGGCCCGGACCGCAAGTTCCGTATAGGCTTCATCAATGAGCACCGAGACCTTGATTTCCGATGTGGTGATGGCCTGGATATTGATGCCCTTGTCGGCGAGCGACTTGAACATCTTGGCGGCAACACCGGCGTGGCTGCGCATGCCGATGCCGACAACCGAAACCTTGGCCACGTCCGCCGCATGCACCATGTCGGTGAAACCCACCTTGTCCTTCATGCCATTGATCACGTCGATGGCCTTGCGCAGGTCCTTGCGGGCCAGCGTAAAGGTGATGTCGGCAAAGGCCCCGTCGGAGGAGACATTCTGCACGATCATGTCGACATTGATCTCGTTCTCGGCGAGCGGTCCGAAAATCGCCGCCGAAATGCCGGGCTGGTCCTTGACGTGCCGGATTGAAACTTTCGCCTCGTCGCGGGAATAGGCGATACCGCTCACCACATGCTGTTCCACGATCTTGTCCTCATCGCATACGATTGTTCCTGGACCCGTGCCATCGGGCTGGTTCTGGTTCGGCGAATCAGGTGCCTCGAAGGATGAGCGCACCTGCAGCGGCACCTTGTAGACCATGGCGAGTTCGACGGCGCGCGGCTGCAACACCTTGGCCCCCAGAGACGCCTGTTCCAGCATTTCCTCGTAGGAAATGCGGTCGAGCTTGTGGGCCGCCGTCACAATGCGCGGATCAGCCGTGTAAACACCATCCACATCGGTGTAAATGTCACAGGCCGCTTCCAGTGCCGCCGCCATGGCGACGGCGGATGTGTCCGAGCCGCCACGGCCCAGTGTTGATACGCGCTTGTCGGGGCCGATGCCCTGAAAGCCAGTGACCACCGCCACCTGGCCCTGCTCCATGCGCTTGATTATTTCACCGCCGTTGATTTTCGTCATGCGCGCAGCACCATGCACGCCGTCAGTCTCTATCGGAATCTGCCAGCCCGACCACGAACGCGCCGGAATGCCCATGTCCTGCAGCACGATGGCCAAAAGCCCTGCGGTGATCTGTTCGCCCGTCGAAACAATGGCATCATATTCGCGGGCATCGTGAATGGCCGATGCTTGGCGGCACCAGTCCACCAACTGGTTCGTGGTGCCGGCCATGGCCGAAACCACAACTGCCACGTGGTTGCCGGCTCTAACTTCCCGCTCGACATGGCGCGCCACATTGCGGATGCGGTCCATGTCCGCCACCGACGTGCCGCCGAATTTCATCACCAAACGGCCCATCGGCCACAATCCTCATTCGTCCAAATCCGACACCTTCGGGAAACCGCAAAGGTTTCCGCCTATTAACTGGGCTTGAAGGGAATCCCGGGAGGCGTCGCGGGGTTTCTTAGTTGAGCCTTCCCTGCGATGCAATATAAGCGGATGGAATTCTTGCCGATGGCGGCAATTTTAGCCGACCAAGACCGGTATCAGGCAGCGCCCAGCGCCCGCAGAAACGCCGCCTTGGCGGTCATGTTCGTGGCATTGGAGAGCCTTTGCGTGGTTGGCGGAGTCAACTCACCTGCATGCGCCACGCCAATGCCTTTGAGCACGCGCGCCAGTGTGCCCTGCGGATCTTCGCAGAGAGTCTCATAGGTCACTTCGACGAAAGGCGTGTCCAGCTCCTGCAGGAGGTCGCGCCATGCCCGGTCCTCCCGCACGACGCGGTGCAGGAGTTGCAGCATCTGTGCCAGGTCATTGTCGCTGAAATCAATGTCGCTTTTCCCCGCAAGCGCCGCGTCTTCGCTGCTCCACATGCTGCTTTTCTGGGCTTCGCGCAGGGAAAGGGCCTGCAAAATTTTGTCGCGGCGGGAAATCAGCGCGAGGCTGTCGAAGGACCGGAAGAAGTGCTTGCCCTCATCGGAAATGCCGTCCGGCGATCTGAAAAATTTCGCAAACTGGTTGAAATGCATCTTGATGCCGAAAATGCCGTTGGCGGTCGTGCGTCTTTGTTGTATTTTTTCAATGCAGTCTTGCAAGCCGGACGGGCCCGGCAAGTAACCGAAATGCGCGAGGTTTGCGGCGTTCAGATACTCGAAAGGAAGGCCCGCCTGTTGCGTGGCAATCAACGCCGAACACAACATGCCACTTCCGCTGCGCGGTGATGCAAGCACCGCAAAGCGTTTTTTCACCTCCACAGGCGGGCGGTCATGTTTGGCATGGAATGAGCGGGGAACCGGTGGCGATGACATGATCTGACCTGGTCTTTGCCTGCCCTGAAATGGGTTATCAATCCGTGTGCACCCGGCCCTTACATGGCTCTCGTTCCGTCGGCAATTCCCCCTCGATCCGGAACTGCGTCAAAAGCCCCAGGCACAAGCGCCAGGACCTGTGCTAACAGCCGCCCATGACAGCAGCGACAGCCCGCACATCCGATAGTCAAGGCCCTAGCCTCGATCCAGCCGAAGTGGAGAAATTCTCCAAATTGGCCGCCGAATGGTGGAACCCCAAGGGTAAGTTCGGTGTTCTGCACAAGTTCAATCCGGTCAGGCTCGACTATATCAAGGAACAGGCGACGGCGCGCCTTGGCCGTGATCCCTTGCTGCGCCGCCCCTTCGAAGGTTTGCGCTTTCTCGACATCGGCTGTGGTGGTGGTTTGCTCTGTGAACCCATGGCGAGGCTTGGCGCCGAAATCGTCGGTGTTGACCCTTCGGAAAAAAACATCAAGACGGCTTCAGTCCACGCGCTGGAAATGGATCTTGGGATCGACTACCGAACAGGCCTCGCCGAAGACCTCGAGGCGGCGGGTGAAAAATTCGACGTGATCCTCAACATGGAAGTGATCGAACATGTCGCCGATCCGGCAGCTTTCACCAAGACCTGCTGCGCCATGCTGAAGCCGGGTGGGCTGATGTTTGTCGCCACACTGAACCGCACCGCCAAGTCATTTGCTTTTGCCATCGTCGGTGCTGAATATGTGCTGGGCTGGTTGCCGAAGGGCACGCACCAGTGGGAAAAGTTCATTACACCCGATGAATTGAAAACCTGGCTCGCCGACAATGGCACACCCGTCGTTGCCGAAAGCGGTGTGACCTATCACCCCATCGCCGGTGATTGGCGTCTTTCCCGCGACATGTCCGTCAACTACATGGTTGTGGCGGAGAAAATCAGCTAAACAGGCGCGCCAGGTCGATTGCGCCGTGCACAATGCGCATGACTTGAATGGTGTCGTTCGCGACGCGGTAAATGATCAATTAGTTGCCCTCAATCAAAATTCGTGCGCCAAGGGCGACGGAATCTCGTGGCACTCCGCGTTCGGGAAAATATGAAAGCGACGAAACTGCTGTTTCGAGGCGGTCCAGGAAACGGTCGGCGATGGTTATGTTGGCAAGTTGGGCGATGCGAAAATGCTGCAGAAGCAAGTCGGCTTCCGCCCTGTCAGTCAACAGAACCTGATATGCCTTCATTCCCTATGGCAACTCCTGCTCGGCAAGCCTGCGATGTGCCTCAGTACGGATTGCAGCAAATGAACCAAGCCGACCGGGTCCGCTACTTTCACCCTCTTCCCACATGTTGCGTAGATCCTCCAGTGTGAGCTGTGGCGTCTCACGGCGTTCGTGCCAGTCTCGCAGGGCTTCCCGCACAATTTCGCTGACTGAGGCATACCCGCCATCATCTACAGCATCCTGGACAATCTCGTTCATGCGAGGCGTCAGGGAGATCGAAATCTTCTGAACTTTGCTCATTCGGCACTGGAAGCAAATATTGCTACCAGATTCAATTCCCTTCCTCAGGCAGGCGCGGCAGGGCATGCACTTCGATGCCCTCTTCGATCAGGTCGCGGGCCTGGTCCAGGGTGGCATTGCCAAAAATGCCGCGCTCTGCGGTCTCGCCATAGTGGATTTTGCGGGCTTCCTCGGCAAATTTGTCGCCAACATTCTCAGCGGATTTTTCCACATGGGCGCGCATCTCACGCGCCATTTGCAACATGGCTTTCATGCGCGGATCAACGGGGCCTGCCACCATGGCCTGAGAGGGTTCCGGCTTGCGGTTGGATTTTGCAGATATGCCCGGCGCCATCAACTGTTTCTGCACTTTGTTGGTGCCGCAATGGGTGCATTCAACAAAGCCGCGCTTCGCCTGTTTGTCATAGGCAGCGCTGTCGGAGAACCAGCCATCGAACTCATGGCCTTTCGCACAAATGAGGTCATAGCGGATCATGGGATGTGAGGTAGCAACGGCTCAGGCCGGATTCAAGTCAAAGCTACGGGCATGCAGCAGCGCCGGGATGCGGGTCCGTGCGGCCATCGCTTGGGCCGGATCAATATCCGCCAGCAGAATCTGCGGATCGGTACCGCCTTCGGCAATGATTTCACCCCACGGATTGATCACCAGCGAATGGCCAAAGGTGGCGCGGCCTGAATCATGCACACCTCCTTGCGCCGCCGCCAGCACATAGCCCCCCGTTTCGATGGCCCTCGCCCGCAACAGCACATGCCAATGCGCCTTGCCTGTGGGCACCGTGAAGGCTGCCGGAACAGTGATTACAGTCGCACCCGCCCTGGCCAGCGTGTTGTAGAGGGCCGGAAAGCGCACATCATAGCAGATGGTGAGTCCCAAGCGCACATCGCCCACATCAACCGTCACCGCCGCGCCGCCCGGCGTGAAGGTGGCCGATTCCCGGTGGCTTTCGCCTGAGGGCAAGTCAATGTCGAACAGGTGAATCTTGTCATAGCGCGCCACTACGCGGCCATCCGGCGCAAACACCAGGCTGCGATTGGCGAGCTTTTCGAGATCAACCCGAAGCGCAAACGAACCCGCATGAAGCCATATGCCAAGCTCTTTCGCCAGTGCTGAAAATCCGTGCACGAAGGGATCATCATCCTCCCTGTGTACGATCTCCTTCAGCCGCACCTTGTCCGGTTCAAAAATATTCGTGACTTCCGGCGTCTGCACATAGGTCGCACCCGCCGCCGCAGCCTGACGGATGAGAGTGCCCGCATCATTGAGGTTCCGGGCCATGTCGCGGCCCGAGCGCATTTGGATGAGGGCAGCTTTCAGCATCATGCAGCCAACAGGGGATCGAGCCCGCCTGCTTGTTCAAGATCGTAGAGTTCGTCGCATCCCCCTACATAGGTTTCACCGATAAAGATTTGTGGAAGGGTGCGATGGCCATGGGCCTTCACCACCATGTTCTGGCGGAGTGCTGGATCATCGCTCACATCAATTTCCGTGTAGGCGGCATTCTTGCGCTTCAGGAGCCTTCTGGCCGAATCGCAATAACCGCAGAACCGCCGCGTGTAGATTACGATATCCGCCATTCACCACTCCATCAGGCGTCAATATGTAACTGGGCCGGATTCAAAACAAGCGCGAAACTCAACACATGCACGCGGGCAGCACCTGCATTTTTGAGTGCCACGGCGCAAGCCCCGGCCGTTGCCCCCGTGGTCCTGACGTCATCGATCAAAAGCACCGTCTTGCCGTCAACCGCGGCCAGCATTTCGGGCGGAACTGCGAAGGCCCGCCTGACATTTTTCTGGCGTTCTGCCGCTGTCAGGCCAACTTGTTGCCGGGTTGCCTGCCCACGCAGCAAAATATCATGGCGGAACGGCTTTCCTGAAACCTTCGCGACTTCACGGGCCAACAACGCCGCCTGGTTGAAGCGTCGCGTCCAGAGCCTGACCCGGTGCAACGGCACCGGCACGATCATATCGCACTCCACCAGAAGTTTGCGGCCCGCCCCCGCCATCATCCGGCCCATGGCAATTCCTGCTTCATGGACATCGCGGTATTTCAGGAGGTGCACCAGCAGTTTTGACGTTTCTTCAAATGCGACGGCCGCCCGGGCCTTGTCCCAGGGTGGTGGCTCGGCGATTGCCGCAGCAGAAAGCGCGCCCTCGCCCTGGTCGAATTCAAAGGGCGTGCCATTGGCGTCACAAACCGGCTCATCGATGAAATGCAGTTTCTGCCAGCATGCGAGACAAAGTGTGGCCCCCGCCGTCACATCAGCCCGGCAGGAAAGGCATTTGGGCGGTGTCAGCCAATCCACAAAACCATCCCAAAGTCCACGCGCCAGCGCCTGCCCTCTCTGGCCCACGCCCGGCATTTCGGCTACTGGCTCCTCCGACATGAGCGTCCCCCTGATCTTCGACCGCAAACTCTATCTGGCCCGCCAGGCCCGCGCCAGTGGCGAGGCCGTGGCTCTGCTTGACGCACGCATTGCCGAGGAGCTTGCCGACCGCCTGTCGGTCATCAACCATCTTTTCGGGCACGCCATCCTCATCACCGAACGCCCCCAACGCGCAATGGAGGCCTTGCAGCGCAGCGGCAAAATTTCCCGCATCACCAGTCTGGCACCGTCAGCAGATGATGATTTGAAACTCGACGATGCCGGTGCCGATGCCATATTTTCCCTGCTCGATTTGCAGACCGTAAATGATGTGCCGGGATATCTTGCCCAGATTGCAACGGCACTGCGGCCTGATGGCCTTGCCATGCTCGGTTTTTTCGCAGGCGACAGCCTGGCGGAGCTGCGTCGGGCCTGGCTTGAAGCGGAAAGCCAACATTCAGGCGGGGTCACGCCCCGGGTCGCTCCGATGATTGATCTGCGTGAGACTGGCGGCCTGTTGCAAAGGGCGGGGCTCGCCCTTCCGGTTTCCGATCTTGACCGCGTGGTGCTGCGCTATGCCGATGCCTTTTCCTTGATGCGTGAAATCAAGGCGCTTGGTTTTTCCAATGCATTGATCGGACGATCGAATACATTTACCTCCCGCCGCTTGCTTCTTGCCGCGGCGGAGGCCTGTGGCACGGCACCCGATGGCCGCGTTCCCTTCACCATCGAGATGGCCTGGGCCATGGCCTGGAAACCCCACCCTTCGCAGCAGCAGCCGATGAAACCGGGTTCGGCGAAAGCACGACTCGCCGATGCGCTTAAGATTACGTCAGACGATCAAACATAAGCCCCATGACAATGCTTGAAGCGCTTGCCGGAACCGCAGGGGCATGGGTCATTGCGCGAAACCTTGCCCCAAGTCTCGGGGTTCTTGGGATCAAGGGCGACAGCTGGTCGCTTGGGTGCTGGCTTTGCCAGTGTCAACAGCCCCTCGCCCACGTCATCGTCGCCTGAAGTTGCGTCGATGTGATGGGCTTCCATCATCGGCAATTCATCCTCGTCTGGCAGCATGTCGTCATTCTGCAACCGTGACTGCACTTCGACGCGCATGATCTGGCTCGTCACTTTCGACTTCAGCACATGCAACAGTTCCGCGAACAGGTTGAAGGCCTCGCCCTTGTATTCATTAAGGGGATCACGCTGGCCGTAGCCACGCAAATGGATGACCTGGCGCAAATGGTCGACGGTGACAATGTGGTCACGCCACAGTTTGTCCAGCGTCTGCAACAGCACCGCCTTCTCCACCTGGTTCATCACGTCGTCGCCGAATTTCTCGCGCTTCTGGGAATAGATTTTGTCAGCAGCTGTCTGCACGCGCTCGCGGATTTCCTCGTCCGCGATGCCTTCTTCCTTCACCCATTCCTCGATCGGGAAATCAATGCCGACATCTTCCCTGAGGCTTTGCCGGAGGCCCGGCGCGTCCCACTGCTCGGCATAGGCGTTTTCAGGGATGTGCCGCGAGATGGCATCGCCAATCACATCATGGCGCATATCGCCAATGGTCTCGGAAATTTCTTCGCCCTTCATGAGACCGATGCGCTGCTCAAAAATGACCTTGCGCTGGTCATTCATGACATTGTCGTATTTCAGGATGTTCTTGCGCACATCGAAATTGCGCGCCTCGACCTTTTGCTGGGCTTTTTCCAGCGCCTTGTTGATCCACGGATGCACAATGGCCTCGCCATCCTTGAGGCCAAGCTTCGTCAGCATGCCATCCAGCCGGTCAGAACCGAAAATGCGCATGAGATCATCCTGCAATGACAGATAAAAGCGCGAACCGCCGGGATCGCCCTGGCGGCCGGAGCGGCCGCGCAACTGGTTGTCGATGCGGCGGCTTTCGTGGCGCTCGGTGCCGATCACCAGCAAGCCCCCCGCCGCCAACACGATCTGCCGGTTGGCTTCGATTTCATCGCGGATCCTGGCAATGCGCGCGTCACGGGTGGCGCCCGGTTGAAGGTCACTGAGTTCCGTGGCAATACGCATGTCGAGATTGCCGCCAAGTTTGATGTCGGTGCCGCGGCCGGCCATGTTGGTGGCAATGGTGACGGAACCCGGCGCTCCCGCTTGTGCAATGATCGCCGCTTCCTGCTCGTGGTAACGGGCATTGAGCACGCTGTGCGGGAAGCCTTGGGCATTCAGGAGGCCCGACAGCGTTTCGGATTTCTCGATTGACGTGGTGCCAACAAGCACCGGCTGGCCGCGCTCGCGGGCTTCTTTGATGGACTTGATGATGGCTTCGTATTTTTCCTGCGTGGTGCGATAGACTTCGTCGTCCTCGTCGAGCCGCGCCACATCGACATTGGTCGGGATTTCCAGGACATCAAGATTGTAGATGCTGAGGAATTCCTCGGCTTCGGTTGCCGCTGTGCCGGTCATGCCGGCCAGTTTCTTGTACAGGCGGAAATAGTTTTGGAAGGTGATGGAGGCGAGCGTGACGTTTTCCGGCTGCACCGCCACGTGTTCCTTGGCCTCCAGCGCCTGGTGCAGGCCTTCCGAGAAGCGCCTTCCTGGCATCATGCGGCCGGTGAATTCGTCGATGATCATCACCTGACCATCCTTGACAATGTAATCCTTGTCCTTTTGGAACAGTTTGTGGGCCTTGAGCGCCTGTTGCATGTGGTGAACGATCATCACATTGGCACCGTCATAAAGATTGTGCCCCTTCAGCATTCCGCCTTCCGACAGGATCTGCTCGAGGTGGTCATTGCCCTTTTCGGTGAGCGAGATCGAGCGCTGTTTTTCGTCCACTTCATAGTCATCGCTGTCCAACTGCGGCATGAAACGGTCAAGCGCATTGTAGAGGTCGGAGCGGTCATCCACGGGTCCGGAAATAATCAAGGGTGTGCGTGCCTCGTCCACCAGGATCGAGTCCACTTCATCGACGATGGCATAGCCATGGCCACGCTGCACCATTTCCGCGAGATGGTATTTCATGTTGTCGCGGAGATAGTCGAAGCCCAGCTCATTGTTGGTGGCATAGGTCACGTCGCAGGCATAGGCCTGGCGGCGCTCATCGTCCGAGAGGCCATGCACGATCACCGACGTGGAAAGCCCAAGCGTCGCGAAAACCTGGCCCATCCAGGCCGAGTCGCGTTTTGCGAGATAGTCATTGACCGTCACCACATGCACACCCTGGCCGGTCAGTGCGTTGAGATAGACGGGCAGCGTCGCAACCAGTGTCTTGCCTTCGCCTGTCTTCATCTCGGAAATCATGCCTTCGTGCAGCACCATGCCGCCGATCATCTGCACATCGAAATGGCGAAGCCCGAGCGAACGTTTCGATGCTTCCCGGACCGCCGCAAAGGCCGGCACCAAAAGGTCGTCAAGGGATTTGCCACCGGCATGCTCGGCCTTGAACCTGGCCGTAAGGCCTTTGAGGTCGGTATCGCTCAGGGCGGCGTATTCTTCTTCCAAGGCATTGATGGCCGGAACCCGCTTGGCATAGGCCTTGACCTTGCGGTCATTGGTGGTTCCGAAAACGGCTTTCGCCAGAGCACTCAGTCCGAGCATGTGATTCGATCCTTGGCGACGAAAGCTCGCCGTTGTTTGGGGTCCGTCTAGCCAAGTTGCGGGGAGAGAACAATGACGTGGCCAAGCTTCTCCCGCAGATGGTCGCAACATCCGGTAATTTCAATCTGTTGCAAGGGCGCAACAGGTTCGATCACGCATCGCCAAACCCTTGCAACCCGTTGATACGCGGCCCAAAGGTGAAATTGCGGGTCCGTTTGGGACAGGCGCTGGCGCCCGGCCGAAGGCACATTCTTGCCTTGTTTCCTGTCCAAGAGCGGCAACCAACACACCCGCTGAAGATGATGGAATACATGCTGCGCACCCGCAACTTTTCACCTGCACTCGCTGCCCTTGGCCTGTTCCTGTTGGCTGCAACCCCTGGCGCGCTCGCCCAGGATGCTGCTGCGACTGATGTGTCCGGAGAGGATACCATTGTTGCCATTGTCAACGGCTACAAGATTCGCACCTCGGAAGTGCGCATGGCCTTTGATGATGTCATCGGCCAGTTGCCCAATCTGCCTGTCAAGTTGCGCTACCCCTTTGTTGTGGAGTTCCTGGTGGAACGCCATCTTCTGGCGCAACTTGCCACCAAGGATGGCTTGCAAGACACCGACGACTACAAGCGCCGCCTCGCCGCCTACCAGGCCAAGGCGCTCCGTGACACTTACCTGACCAAGGTCATCAGCCCGAAGGTGACCGAAGCCGCTGTCCGCCAAGCCTATGAGGAAGAATCGAAAAAGCTGACGGAAACCGAACGCATCCGCGCCCGGCACATTCTTGTGGCCTCCGAGAAGGAGGCCCAGACCATCCTTCAGAAGCTCAAGGACGGCGGCAAGTTCGAGGACCTGGCCAAGCAGTTCAGCCTCGACGGATCCAAGGATTACGGTGGTGATCTCGGCTATTTCACAGCCCCCGAAATGGTGCAGGAATTTTCCAAAGCCGCCTTCGCCCTGAAAAAGGGTGAAATCTCCCAGCCTGTGAAAAGCGATTTTGGCTGGCACATCATCAGGCTCGAAGACCGCAAGATGGGTGCGGCCCAGCCTTTCGACCAGGTCCAGGGTGCCATCCGCCAGGTGCTGGTGCGCCAGGAAGTGCAGGCGACACTGGAAGGCCTGAAGGACGTGGCAAAGGTCGAGATCCTCGATCCGGAACTGAAGAAAGTGGCCACCGAAGCCGAAGCTCAGCGCAAGGCGCTTCGCGCCAAAGAACAGAAGGCCAATGTGGCCGCCCCGGCGGATGACAATCCCGAAGGCGGCACCGGCAAGGGCGATCTCCTGTTGCCTGATTCCGGTAACTGATCTCAGACGTTTTGCCGAGGAGGACGGCCCATGGCGCATCCCGTTTCACCGCTTGCGCCGAAAAGCCAGCCAGACCTTGCGCCTATCGCAGGTGTCAAGCTTGCAGCGGCGGCCACCGGCATTCGCTACAAAGGCAGGCCCGATGTGCTGCTGGCCCTGATGGACCCTGGAACAACGGTCGCGGGCTGCCTCACCACATCGAAATCGCGCTCCGCACCAGTTGACTGGTGCGCCACGAGCCTCAAATCAGGCGCAGCCCGGGCCCTGCTGGTCAATGCCGGAAATGCCAATGCCTTCACCGGCAAAAAGGGCGAAGCGACAGTCAAGGCCGTGGCCGCAGCCGCAGCCAAGGCCTTCAAATGCAAGCCTGCGGAAATTCTCCAGGCCTCGACCGGCGTGATCGGCGAACCCCTTGATCCTTCTTTTATCGTCAACGCCATTCCCGGACTAACGCGTGCCGCAAAATCCGACGCCTGGGCCGAGGCCGCCCGCGCCATCATGACCACAGACACGTTTCCGAAAGTCGCAACGGCACGCGCCAAACTGGGCGGCACCACCGTCACCATCAACGGCTTTGCCAAAGGCTCCGGCATGATCGCCCCCGACATGGCGACCATGCTGTCCTTCATCTTCACTGATGCGAACGTCCCTGCAAAAATCCTGCAACGGCTTCTGTCCACCGCCGTCGCCAGCACATTCAACTGCGTGACCGTCGATGGTGATACGTCAACCTCGGACACGGTGTTGCTGTTTGCAACGGGCAAGGCGGGCAGGATTGCGGACCTCAAAACGGCCAGCGACCCAAGGCTGAAAGCTTTTGCAAAGGCCTTGCATGGCGTCTGCCATGACCTTGCGGTGCAAGTGGCGCGGGATGGTGAAGGTGCGGAGAAGTTGATCGAGATCGCTGTGACCGGTGCCGCATCCGACAAGGCCGCCCACCGCATTGCCATGTCGGTTGCCAATTCGCCCCTGGTGAAAACCGCCATTGCCGGCGAGGATGCCAATTGGGGCCGCATCGTCATGGCGATCGGCAAGGCCGGCGAAAAGGCCGAGCGTGACCGCATCCGCATCCGCATCGGTGGCATTGAGGTTGCAAGCAAAGGCATGCGCAATCCGGCCTACAAAGAGGCCGATATCATGCCCCACATGAAAGGCCGTGACATCCGCATTGCAGCCGATGTGGGCGTGGGCAAGGGCAAGGCCACGGTCTGGACCTGCGACCTGACGCATGGCTACATCGACATCAACGGCTCTTATCGAAGTTAGGGCATGTTGATTGAATGCCAAATCAATTTCCCAAATTTTGTCATTCCCGCGAAAGCGGGAAACCAACTTCAGCAGCGACAAGTTGGATGCCCGCCTGCGCGGGCATGACGGCCGGGGAGATGATTCCGCCTAAGATTAAATTGCGCTGACGATGAAACTGCTCCTCGTTGCAGCCGTGGCCCTGATTGATGCCGATGGCCGCGTACTCATTTCACAGCGCCCGGCCGGAAAATCCCTGGCCGGTCTCTGGGAATTTCCCGGCGGCAAGGTGGAGCAGGGTGAACGGCCGGAAGCGGCCCTGATCCGTGAACTCAAAGAAGAGCTTGATATCGATGTGGCGGAATCATGCCTTGCGCCTTTGACTTTCGCCAGCCACGCCTATGAAGATTTCCATCTCTTGATGCCGCTCTATGTCTGCCGCCGCTGGCAGGGAACCATGCAGGCTCGCGAGGGCCAGGCGATTAAATGGGTGCGCGCCAAAGCCTTGCGCGACCATGCCATGCCGCCAGCCGATCTGCCGCTCATTCCGCATCTCGAGGAATTGTTGTAGCGCGACCTACTTCAAACTCGTCAGATATTCGGCGATGGCCAGCACATCAGTTTCCGGCAGTTTCGCGAGATTGGCCTGCACCCGGCCCATGCCGCCCGACGACATTTTGTCATACCCCATCGCCTCGCCAAACTGGAACGCCGACACCAGGTCCTTCACATCCTTGTAGCGCGCCCGTTCGACAAGCCCGCGCAACGACGGAACCTTGCCCTTGCCTTCCGGATGCGGACCGCCGGCGAGGAACTTCGAAGTATCGCTGGCCATGAAAAGATTGCGCGGCGTGTGGCACTCATTGCAATGGCCAGGTCCGTTGACGAGATAAGAGCCCCGGTTCCAACCCGCAGTTTGCGCAGGGTCGGCAAGCCATTTCGTTTCATCGAAGCCAACAATTTTCCACAAGCCAAGCCCCCGCCGCACGATCGGCAGCGCAAAAACCTCATGTGCCTTGGCGGCATTTTTGACGGGTGCAAGCGTTGCCAGATAGGCCTTGATGTCCAGCACATCCTCGACCCGCATATGGGCATAGGACGTATAGGGAAAAGCCGGGATCAGATGTTCGCCCCTGTGGCTGATGCCCTTCTGCATGGCATTGATGAATTGTACATCCGTCCAAAGCCCAAGTCCGGTTTCAGGATCGGGCGTCAGGTTTGGCGGATAGAGCACACCGACAGGCGTTTTCAGCGCCGTACCACCAGCGGGGAGTGCGGCATCAACGCCAGTCAATTCAGGTCCAGGTACGTGGCAGGAATGACACCCGCCGACATTGTACATGCGCTCGCCATTGGCCACATCCGGCACATGCTGCGGCAGGTCAGCTTCCGACAGCGGCTTTGGGATAGTGATCACCCAAAAGCCAACAAGCCCCAGCAGTGCAAGCACCACCAGGGCCATGAAGTTGCGTTTGCTCAGGATTGAGCGAAGGTGCATTATTGTTGTTCGGGCCCGCGGAATTTCTCGTGGCAACCGCCGCAGGAAGCACCGAGCTTGCCAAAGGCGGCTTTGAATGAAGCCTCATCGGTTGAAGTCTTGACCGCCGCAAAGCCTGAACCATAAGCCCCGCCCGCCGCTTCAAAGCCTGCCGTATCGCTCCAGATTTCGGGCTTGGCGCGGGTTTTCAGTGTCTCACCGGCTTTTGTATCGGCACCCCACCACTGGGCCCAGCCGGCACAAGCTGCTTCCATTTTGCCGATGGCTGTCGCCACGGCGGCGGCGTCATAGGGTTTTTCGCCTTTGACCATGGGAACAAAGACACCCATGGCACCGCCATTGGCCTTCATGCAACCCTGTCGGCCCTTGATGGCGTCGTCGGCAGGTCCGGCAAGGGCCACACCTGCGCCAAGCGTCATGGCGCCAAGAACCAGTGCGATTGCGAGTCTTGATTTCATTACGTCCTCCAGAGCGGTTGTAAATGGGATCGTCGGTTTTTGCTGACACAGGTGAGGTTACACATATTTTCCGGCGCTTGACCATTACTTTTCTGTAATCAGCAAGGTGAGCCTGACCCGGCGATCCTGTCAATTTCATGAACAGGATGTTGCGCTGCCGCTCATCGTCAAGGCCTTAGGAGTTCCTTAGCTTCAAATGTTTAGGACCAAGGCAGGGACAGTACGATGACCAAACAGAGCCACCAGAGCGCCAAGCCTGCCAAGAAATCGCCAGGCGCCATGAGCCCCGATGTGGCGGAATTCCTGCATATGCTGAACGAGTTGGAAGTGCGGCCATTGGCCCGCTTGGCCACTGCTTCGGGCCAGTAAGTTTCAGTTCATTTGGCAGTTGTGGTCGCGCCAATGCTGAATCATCGAAAATATGCTCAGAATATCCAGGGCCTGCGGCTTGCCGCTGGTCGCTGCAATGGCCGCAGACAAATTGTTCAGCCCGAAATTCAGGGCGAGCCCTTTCAGCGAATGGCGGCAGACCCGAAGCTGCTCGCTTTCACCGGCTTCTGCCGCTGCCGCAACCGCCAGGGCCACATGTTGCATTTCACCGGCCGCTGCCGTGACCATGAGGATGCGCGCACCCCGCGGCATGGTTTTCCGCAATGACTGCCAAGGGGAAGCAAAGACATCAGCAATCTGGTCCCCGGCACCATCCAGCGCAGCGCCGTGTTTTTCAAGGGCGCGCACGATCGCCCGCTGCAACTCGCCGCTGGTGGCGGGCTTGGAAACCGCCGTGTCAAAAGCATCGCGCCACGGGCAGTTTTCGGTCGAATCCGCAAGGAAGGCCGAAAGCGCCAGGATTGGCGTCTTGCCATAGGCCTGAAGTTCGCTGCGGATGGTGCGCGCCGCCGTCACGCCATCCATGACCGGCATTTCGATATCGAGCAGGATGATGTCATAGGCACCGGCCTTGGCCATTTCCACGGCCACTTCGCCATCATCGACGGCATCAACGACAAAGCCCATTTTTTCCAGCATGGCCTTGGTGACAATGCGCGACGACACCTGGTCCTCGGCATAGAGCACGCGCCGCGGCCGGCCGTCGCTCCGGCGCGCCGGGTTGGCAACAGGTGCCGACATTAATTGGGTTTGTCCAAGCGCAGTCATCGTGAACCTTTCGTGTCACACTGACACTAGGTTCCAATCCTTGCCCACTTCTATCCGTGAAGGCTCCACTTCAATCCATGCTGAATGAAGCGTTAACTCACTTGGTGCCGAACATGCGGTCGCCGGCATCACCAAGCCCCGGCACAATATAGCCATGGCCATTGAGATGGGAATCAACGGCTGCCGTATAAACCGGGACATCAGGATGTTGTTCATGGAAATGCAGGATGCCTTCGGGTGCCGCCAGCAGGGTCACGAGGCGAATGTCTTTTGCACCTTTTTCTTTCAAGCGCTTCACCGCCGCTGACACGGAATTGCCCGTCGCCAGCATCGGATCGACAACGATGGTGCGCCGTTCGGCAATGTCTTCCGGCACTTTCAGGTAATATTCGACGGGCTGCAACGTTTCGGGATTGCGGTAGAGGCCGATATGGCCGACCCGCGCCGAAGGGATCAGCGACAACATACCCTCAAGCAGGCCATTGCCGGCCCTGAGCACCGAGACGATCACCAACTTTTTGCCTTTGAGGATCGGCGCTTCCACCTCGGCAAGCGGCGTTTCGATGGTTTGCGTCGTCATCGGCAGGTCGCGGCAGACTTCATAGGCGAGGAGATGGCTGATCTCGTGCAGGAGCTGCCGGAACACCGCCGACGGGGTGTGCTTGTCGCGCATCAGAGTGAGTTTGTGGAGAACCAGGGGGTGGTTCACGACCGTTAGATTGTGCGGGGCCTTGAAGGGGGTTGGCATGGGGCTTACTCCTGTCCTCTCATGCCGCGCTTGAACCTGTGCGCCAAGGCGAAGGCTGTGCCTGTCCACTATTTTGTGCAAGCGCCCAACTTTCTCCTTGCCAAGCCATAGCACGACACCATATAATAGTAACAATTAAAGTTACGGATTAAACATGACCAACCATATCATTCCCGCCGGCACCAAAATCGGCCACGTCCACCTCAAAGTCGCTGACTTGCAGCGCGCCTTGGGATTCTATGTTGATGTCCTTGGTTTCGAAGTGCAAAAACTGAGCGGCGACCAGGCAGCCTTCATTTCGGCCGGCGGCTACCATCATCACATCGGCCTCAACACCTGGGAGAGCAAGGGCGGCTCGCCGCCACCGCCCGGCTCCACGGGCCTCTACCACACCGCCATTCTCTATCCGACGCGGGTTGATCTCGCCAACGCCTTCAAGCGCGTGCTTGCAGCAGGCGTGCCATTGGATGGCGCGGCCGACCATGGTGTATCAATTGCGCTTTACTTCCGCGACCCCGACCAGAACGGCATTGAACTCTATTGGGACAAGCCGGAAAGACATGGCCGCGCGATGCCGATGGCAAATTTACCTTGCTCAACGCCCGCATCGATTTGCAGGCCCTTCTCAACGAAGCCACAACGTAGCGCCACCCCAGGCGATCAGCACGACGCCCGACAGTGATGCAATCCGG
>JANNFZ010000566.1:0-3007 GCA_031380375.1 Hyphomicrobiales bacterium | reverse complement strand
CGACACCAGCCACTTTCCTCCATCGGCGGCTTTGAGCCGCCGAACCAGACTTTCCTCCGCGTTCCGTGGAGGCCAAACTGCGACGGATTCAGGATGTCAAAACGTCTTATCCAGCGGGAGAAGACGACATGTTGGCGGGATGCGTCTACATACTTGCAAGCAAGAGAAACGGAACCCTTTACACTGGTTTCACAACCAATCTTTTTGGCCGTGTCCAAGCCCACCGGCAGGGCAGGGCCAGCGCATTTACAGCCTTATACAATGTAACAATGCTGGTGTGGTACGAGGAACACGAACTCGTAACGTCAGCCATTCGACGCGAGACAAACATCAAACGATGGAAGCGCGCCTGGAAATTGGCGCTGATCGAGAAGGACAATCCGGATTGGCAGGATCTGTTTGTTGGCATGATGTGACTTGAGGCCATCAATCCTGACTTGCTGAAAGTCTGGGTCGGCGGGTCAAGCCACGCCGATGGAGGAAGGGGCAGTCCTCAAGTCTGGGGCGGCACGTTCAGTGGATTAATCCCGCCGACAGGCAAGCCAAGCCGATGGAGGAGCTGGCGCGAGCCTCGAAGCACAGAAAGTTGTGGGTTGTGGCTTCAGCCGCCGGAATAGAACACATGGGTGCCGATTTTCACGAGCTTGCGCATGTTGCGGGCCCACTTCGGCTTCACATAGTCGGCGTGATAATTGGTGGCGGTGTTCATTGCCTCGCCCATCTTGGCCTCGCCATTGATGGCCTTCTGGGCAATCCGTTTGGCGCGGGCCCATGAGGTGGTACTGCGGACATCGTCCGGCAGACCGTCACAGGCAAACGAGAACTGGCAGGAATTGCGCCGGTTGGTGCCCTGATAAACCACGCCGCAAATTGTCTTCGGATAGTTGGGCGATTTCACCCGGTTTAGGATGACCTTGGCCACCGCCAATTGACCAAGCTCGGATTCAGAACGGGCCTCAAAATAAACAGCGCGGGCCAGACAGTTTTCCTCGGCGGCGCGCAGGCGGCGCTGGGCGAGGGTCTTCTGTTTTTCGGCCTTTTGAATTTTCAGGGTCTTCTGCACATCGGCAGGCTTTGGCGACATGGCCAGCTTCCTGGCGAGCTTGCCGGCGTCCTCGGTCTTCTGGTCTTTGACATTGAACGAGGCCGGTTCGATCTTGATGCGCGAGTCTTTCTCGACAATCGTGAAGGCACGTTTTTTCTTTTTGAACGAGGCAGGTGCGATGCCTTCCGGATCGGCGGATTCACCGGCGTCGAGAATGATGAGATCACCCTTGCCGTCGCTTTCAACAGCCTGCTTGCGCAAAAGCTTGAGGTTCATCTGCTGGAAGGTCTCGCTCTCGTCGAGAAGCGATGTCTTGCCGAAAATTTTCTTGATGCTCACAGGAACAGTTGCATCAAGCGAGGCAATGGCAACGGCGGAGGTATGGGCCGAGGCGTTGCGGCCAATCTGGTGGCCGGCAAAGGCAAAAGCCGCAACCAGCATCAAGCCGCCAAAAACCACCGGCGAATATTCACGGAAGGCGCTGCGCTGCTCAACCGACTCAAGGAAACTATCCTCAAACGGCCGGCGCGTTCTCTGGCGATAAACTGGTTCGTTCAATGACCCGTTCCCGACTATGCGACTGTCCCAACCCACCCAATGGACCGAAACCCCGCGACTCCGTTACATAGCTTCATTGCCGTTTAGCATAGGTTAACCATGAGCGGCAACCAGAAATGGCCCGTTTTAGACCGCTTTTTTGCCTTCTTTTGACAGTGGTTAACGCATTGAACAGAATAAATATTATGTCCTTTTCCGCAAAAATGCCTGGGCCGCTGCCAGCCGCGCAATGGGCACCCGGTAGGGCGAGCACGATACATAGTCGAGTCCCTCGTCCTCACAGAAGGCAATTGAGGCAGGATCCCCTCCATGCTCGCCGCAGATGCCCAGATGCAGATCGGGCCGTGCCGAGCGGCCCCGTTCGACCGCCAGATGGACGAGTTCGCCAACCCCATCGACATCAAGTGTCACGAAAGGGTCCTGCTGGAAAATGCCTTTTGATGTGTATTCCCCGATGAAGCGGGCGCTGTCGTCACGACTGATGCCAAAGGTGGTCTGCGTGAGGTCATTGGTGCCGAAGGAAAAGAACTCCGCCGACTGGGCAATATCGAAAGCCATCAGGGCGGCCCTCGGCAATTCGATCATGGTGCCGACGCGATAAGTGAAGGTGAGACCAGACTCCGCCTGGACAGCAAGGGCCGCAGCATCAATGCCACGCCGCACCACATCAAGTTCGGCCCGCGATGCCACAAGCGGCACCATGATTTCGGGGATGGGCGGCAGGCCAGTGGTCCGTGCCACTTCCGCCACGGCCTCGAACACGGCGCGCGCCTGCATGTCGACAATCTCGGGATAGCTCAAGAGCAGGCGCACCCCGCGATGGCCCAACATGGGGTTCTGCTCGCGCAGGTCCTGGATGCGGTTCTTGAGGGCCGTCGCATCAACCGAAAGCGCCCGCGCCAAAGTCTCGATTTCAGCCTGGCCTTGCGGCAGGAACTCATGCAGTGGGGGATCAAGCAGGCGCAGCGTGACGGGCTTGCCAGCCATGATTTCGAACAACTCGACAAAATCGGCCCTGAGCATGGGCAAGGCCTTGGCAAGTGCGGCGCGGCGGTCGCGTTCCCGGTCGGCGAGGATCATTTCGCGGATTGCAATGATACGGTCGCCTTCAAAAAACATGTGCTCGGTGCGGCACAGGCCAATGCCCTGGGCACCCAGATCGCGGGCCACGCGGGCGTCCTGCACGGTTTCGGCATTGGCGCGCACCGCCATTCGGCGGTGCTTGTCGGCCCATGAAAGAAGGGTCGCGAAATTGCCCGAGAGTTGCGGCTTCAGCGTTGCAACGGAACCCTGCAAAACCTGACCCGTTGAACCATCGAGTGTTATGATGTCACCTTTCCGCAGCAACATGCCGGGGCCTGTGAGCGTTCCCGCCGCCTGGTCAATGCGCAGCGACGAACAACC